>BJHK01000002.1:112146-282075 GCA_014192425.1 Planctomycetia bacterium
CCCTGCACCTGAAACTCCGTCGCCGCGTCCTCCAGATACAGCGATGAGCGGGTGTCGCGCGGCGGGCTCAAAAACCAGTGCACCGGGTCGATGTTCACCCGGATGTCGATCGCGTGGGGCTTGAGCCTCTCTCGCCGAAGAGGAGGCCACGAGGCCGGCCCGCTCCGTGCCCCGCCGCTGCCGCCGGATCCACCGCCGCGCCGCCCGCATGCTCCGCGTGAGCACGATTGGGTAGTGGTCGCGAAACTCCGCGAAGAGCTCGCGGCCGAGCTCCGCCTCACCGTCGAGAAGGGCCTTCACGAAGCGGGAGACGTGTTCCGCGCGGAAGGAACGCATCGAGGTGGAGAGGTGGAGGGCGGGGTGGGTGGTGAGGGTGCCGGGGGTGGCGCCGGCGCCGGAAAAGGTGTCGGCGACCGTTTTCGGGGCTAAGCCGGAAAAGGTGCCAGCCACCATTTCCGGGGCGGAAATGGGTGCAGGCACCGTTTCCTCGTCAAACGTGGGGGCAGGCAGCGTTTCCTCGTCGAACGTGGGGGCAGGCACCGTTTTCGCTCGCGATTTCGAAAGCCGGTCGAGGGCGCCCGAGGCCGCGTACTCGGAGTCGGTGAGATGCGGCGAAATGAAGACGTCCCAGCCGGCAAAAAGCGTGCGGACGCCGTCGAGCCAGGCGCTGATGCCCGCCTCGCCCGTGTTGATCTCCTGGCCGCCCCCCACGAGACACACCACCACCGCCCAGTCGGCATGCCGCTCCATCGCGCCGATGAGCAGCTCCGGCTCCGTCTGCGTGAACCCCGGCAGCCCCTTCTTCCGCTTCATGAAGCTCGCCAGCTGCCGCGCGTCCCACGCCCGCTGGGCCTCGTCGAACACCACGACGTGGTCCACAGGGGCTGACCTGTCGCGGAGCGTGGCGTCGCGGAAGTGATGGACGTTTTGAATGAAGGCCTTCACGGCGGAGCGGCAGAGGCCGATGCGGGGTGGGCCGGAGACGGAGGCGGAAAAGGTGCCAGCCACCATTTCCGGGGCGGAAATGGGTGCAGGCACCGTTTCCTCGTCGAACGTGGGTGCAGGCACCGTTTCCTCGTCGAACGTGGTGGCAGAGACCTTTTCCTTCTTGCGACGTTCCAGCTCGTCGCGGGCCAGGGCCTCCCGCAGCACCGCCACCAGCGGCCCATTGCCCGACAGAAAGACGGCATGGGCCGCGTCGTCGCGCGAGCCGTGACGCGTAGCCACGTTCAGGCCCACGAGCGTTTTGCCGGCCCCGGGCACGCCCGTCACAAACACGATCGCCTTCCGCCGCCGCTCGCGGGCTCCGGCAATGATCCGCTCCACCGCGGCGCTCGTGACCGCGAGGTTCACGGCCCCCGCGTCGCTGCGGGTGATGTCGTGCACCGTGTGGCGGGCGTAGAGCGACCGGGCCGCCTCGATGATCGTGGGCGTGGGGGAATAAGAGCCAGTGCCCCAGGTGGATGGGGTGAGGGCACCGGAAAAGGTGCCAGCCACCATTTCCGGGGCGGAAATGGGTGCAGGCACCGTTTCCTCGTTCAACGCCAGGGCGATCGCGGGGCCGAGGCCGGCGGCATTGCAGCACAACGGCGGGCGGACGCCGTCGGCGTGGGGCGGCTTCCAGCGGCGGTCGCTCTTCGGGGCCTCGGTGGCACAGAGGATCGGGAAGATCGCCGCGGCGTGGCTCGGGGCGTGGAAGTTCTTGAGGTCGAGGCCATAGTCCCAGGCCTGCTCGTAGTCGAGCTGCTCGAACTTCTTCGCCCCCACCTTGAACTCGATCGGAATCACGGCCGTGGACGTGACGAGCACGGCATCCACCCGCCGGCCGAGCCGCGGGATGTCGAACTCGAGGTGGATCCAGGGGACAGGATGAAAAAGGTGACATCCAGCTTTTTCGCCGCGGAAAAGGTGGCTGTCACCTTTTTCATCGGCCAAGGCGGCGCGGAGCACGGGCAGCTGCAGCCGCCACGCGGAGAGCTGCTCGGGGGCGAGCGTGTAGCCATGCGGACTCGCGAGCGGGGCGTAGACCTCGTCGTCGGAGGCGCGGAGGAACGCGGCGACCGAGTCGGCATAGAAGGCGGCGTTGAGGCGCGGGCCGGGCTGGCCCGGGGCGGCGGTCGCGGAGGACATGGCGGGCAGCCTACCAGACCGGGGGGACAACCTTGGTCCCGGCGGGATTGACAGAAGAATGTACATGCGTATACTATTTGGCGTGGCCGGCTGACAGTCGTCTGCGGATTCAAACCGTGCCCCAACTCTTCGACGAAATCTGCCGGCTTGTGGCTGAGGGCTACTACCTGATCGGCGACCATGCGTGGGAGCGGCTTTTGGAACGCGGTATCATGGAATGGCAGATCATCGCTGGGATGGCAGAAGCACGGCTGATCACGGAACGGCGGCTCGCCCGTCCAAACCCGATCGTCGAAATGCGGTTGCCGCTGCCCAACGGAGATGATTGCAAGGTCGTCTGGAGCCTGCTGCGACGCGAGGGCGTAGCCAAGCTGGTAACGGCACATCTTCGCGGTGACGAAAACCTTTTCGAAGAGAGCTGACCAATGCGTATAGCCGGACAACGCGTGAAGCGCACAAGGCTCGTGCAGACGGACCGACTGATCGTGGCAGTCGAAGTGGAGATGGTGATCCCCGAGTCTGATCCGAGCGAACCATGCCTCGAGTCGGAGATGGTCGAACTACTCCGCGAAGTGCATGAGCACGCGGTCGAAGGCGATATCGCCTGGCTCAAGACCAAAGGAAAGGTCTATCAACTCGTCGACGCGGCTTGAGGGCCGGGCTGGCCCGGGGCGGCGGTCGCGGAGGACAAAGCGGACAGCCTACCAAACCGGGGGGACAACCTTGGTCCTGGGCGGGTTGCCGAATAAATGTACGGCCGTATACTTTTCGCCGAGTTGCGGTCGCAGCAAAGGCATCCATGGCACGAATCTGCGTCGAAACCACGATTCCGAGTTTCTACTTCGACATCCGCTCGGCGGCGGAAATGGTGGCACGGCGCAACTGGACCCGACGGTGGTTTGATGCCGCACGGCAATCCAGCGACGAGCTCGTAACCAGCCTGGCTGTGGAAGCGGAGTTACGGAACGGGGATTATCCGGCACGGCAGGAAGCCATGACGCTGATCGGCGGGCTCGCCCTCCTGGATCTTGACGAAGCGGTTGCCGAGATCGTCGATGCCTACATTGCCCACCGACTGATGCCGAGAGATCCCGCCGGTGACGCGCTGCACCTTGCCGCTGCGTCGTATCACCGGTGTGATTTTCTGGTAACGTGGAACTGTGAGCATCTCGCAAATGCCAACAAATTCGGGCATATTCGCCGCATCAATACAATGCTTGGGATAGGTTGCCCGGTGCTCGTTACGCCCCTGGAACTCTTGGAAGAGGGAACCGACGATGAGTAGCCTCAGCGAGGTGCGAAAGGTTCGCAAGGCAATGTCAGCCGCCGCGGGGCACGATGTTCGCAAACTCATCGCCCAACTGAACGCGGGGCGGGAGGAGGTGCGTGCCAGAATCATCTCCCCCGGCGCATGTGCTGAATCCTGCGGCAGTTCGCAAGGCCCACAGAAGACCACATCGGCGGCTGACGCGGACAAACCGGCAGCGTGACGGTTAGCGCAACATAGTTTCTGTAAATCGGAAACGCCTGCCGGATCGCTGGGCGTCGTGAAGGACGCGGAAACTCAGTACCCCCGACAGGGATCGAACCTGTGACCTACGGTTTAGGAAACCGTCGCTCTATCCACTGAGCTACGGGGGCCCGCCACGCACGCCGCCGCCCAGGAACGACGGCCGCGCACGACGCGAGCAGGCGATGATACGACCCGCCGGCACCGCCAACAAGCAACCGCCCGGCAGGCGGCGTCACCGCGCGGCCGTGACCGCTAGGCCGCCGCGGCCTTGCCCGCGGCGTAGACGTGCGGGTTCAACGTCGGGTCGTTGTACATCTTCATCTGGCGGAACACCCGCAGCGGCCGCGCACCGGCGTAGATCTCCGCCAGCAGCCGCTCCAGCGCGACCACGAGATGGTCGCGCTGCGCGTCCAGCACCTCCAGCCGGGCCGCCGCCTTCGACCGATGCTCCGGCGTCGCGTCGGATCGCTCCGCCTGCTCGCGCATGTGATACCGCCGGAGCTCGAGGATCGACAGCCGGTCGATCGCCGCGCCCGGCGTCTCCGTCGCCGCCGGAGCCACGGCCGGGGCCGCGATGCCGCTGGCAGCGAGATCGGCGATCAGCCAGTCGTCCACCTTCTCGATCGCGTCGTTACGGGCCTGGTTGTAGCGGTCGATCGCCCGCTTCACCTGCGCGATCCGAGCGTCGGTCACCGCCGGCGACCGGGCCACGTCCTCCTCGTGCCAGAGGAGGAAGTTGTACTGGTGCAGGTCGCAGATCCGACCCCGCAGGCCCTCCTCGTCATGCTCCGGCTCGAAGTCATGCCAGTGGCCGACGAGGTGCGTGAGCAGGGCGTCGATCGTGCGCACCTCGAGCGGCGGTCCCGAGCGGGGCGCTGTGCCGGGGCTCATCTGCAGGGTCGCGGGCGTCATGGCGGCGTTCTCCAAGAGGGTGTGCGGGGAAACGAAGGCGTGGCTTGTGGTCGGGTGTCGTGGGGATTGCAGAGGGACTGGAGGCGGACCGGCTCAGGCCGCCCCGCGGATCACGAGGCACAGGTTCGAGCCGCCGAAGCCGAACGAATTGCTCGCCGCCACCCGGACGCGGCGCGGACGGTGGACGTGCGGCACATGGTCGAGCCGGCAGCGCTCGTCGGGCTCGTCGAGGTTCACCGTCGGCGGCACGGCCTGCCGCTCGACCGCCGCCAGGCAGGCGAGCAGTTCGAACGCCGCCGCGCCGCTCACCAGGTGCCCCGACATGCTCTTCGTCGAACTCACCGGCACGGAATCGGTCGCGGCCCCGAGCGCCAGCCGGATCGCCGCCGCCTCGGCGACGTCTCCCACCGGCGTGCCGGCGGCATGGGCGTTGACGTAGTCGACCTCCTCGGGAGCCACGCCGGCATCCTCCAGCGACTTCGCCAGCGCCCGGGCCGCATTGGTCGGATCGCTGCTCGGAATCACCATGTGGGCGCCGTCGCTCGACATCCCCACACCAGCCAGCTCACACCGCAGCCGGGCACCACGGGCCAGGGCGGCCGACCGGCGCTCGAGCACGAAGAATGCCCCGCCCTCGCCCATCACGAACCCGTCGCGGCCCCGGTCGAACGGCCGCGAGGCCCGGGCCGGGTCGTCGCTGCGCCGGGACAAGGCACGGAGGTTGTAGAAGGCGGCGATGCTCGTCGGACTGAGGATGTCGCAGCCACCCGCCAGGCAGGCGTCCACCCAGCCGGCATCGAGCCACGTGCGGGCCATCGCCAGGGCGTAGCCGCTCGACGCACAGGCCGCGGCCACGGTCACCACCGGCCCGTCGAGCCGCAAGAGCCGGGCAAGCGCATGCACGATCGTCCGGTCGCGACGCGGCTCGAACACGCTCGTGCCCCCGGAGAGGAAGTCGTCCTCCCAACGCTTGAGGTGCTCGGCACCGAGCCCGAGCACGAGCCCGATCCGCGGCACCCGGTCACGCGGCGCAGTCGCACCGCGCAGGCCGGAGTCGGCCAGCGCCGCCGCCAGCGGACCGAGCTGAATCCGCTCCAGCCGGTCGAGCGCCGCGAAACCCTCCGCCGCCAGCCCGCAGCCCGCGCCCGGATAGGGAATGGCCGCCACCGGCGCTGCGAACTGGCGCGCGCCGTGCGGGCCGACCGTTTCAATTTCACGGATGCCCGATCGCCCGGCCAGCAGGCCGGAGGCGATCTCGTCGAAGTTCGTGCCGAGCGGCGACACCGCTCCCAGGCCCGTGATCACCACGGGCTCGCGGCCGCTCCGCGGACCGGACGCCTGGCTCATGCCGCCTCCCGCAGGCCGGTTGACGATGAAAACACGCGGGCCGACGCCGGCCGACGGCAGACGCGAAACTCGACCCCGCCGGGCGCGGAGAACGCCCACGACACGATCGGCCCACCCTCGGCGCACACGGCCAAGGCCCGGGCAACATCCTCGAACCGCGCCGGCTCGGACGCTTCCCCGTGGCAGGCGACCTGTGGACCTCGCGGCATCCGGACCGCAAGCGTGGGCACCGGCAGGTCCGCGGCGTGACCGGTCGCGGACAACGTGAAGGCCAGGGCACGGCACACCGGATCGTCAGACACCGACCCGTCGGCGCCGAGTGCGGGCTCGGCCGCCCACTCGGAAAACACCACCCAGACGCCGGGCAGATCGTCACCACAGCCCTCCAGCAGACTGACGGCGGCGATGATCCCCTCGCCGATCGCGTCGGGCCCGCCACTGACGCCGAGATGCGGACCGTGCATCCCCAGCCCCACGCTCACGGCCCCGGCGATCGAATGCAGCGATGCCTGGGGAACGATGTGCGGCGACACCGTCAGCGGACCGCCGTCGCGGAGGAGGACGAGCGCACGGGCCGCAGCGATGCGCCCCACTTGGCAGGATGCGGCCACGATCCCGTGCCGCGCATGGGTCCCTTCGTGGGGATGGGCCGCCATCGCCCGGAGGACGGCATGCATGCCGACGACCGTCTGCTCGTCGCAGTGCCGGAGGAATCGGGCCGGCAGCGCGGGAACGCCCGGCACCGGCTCCAGGTCGCGCAGGCCGTCGATCTCCGCCGCGCGGGCCTCGACGACCGCGTGGGTCGCCACGGCGAACGGCCGCGGCTCGTTCGCCTGCAACAGCCTGGAAATGCGCATGCTCATCGAAGCCGCCGGTCAGCCGACCGGCCCTGCAAACGGGTCAGGCGGCCTGCCGGCCCGCCTTGGCGGCCAGCTTCTGGCCAATCACGTCGAGGATGTCGCCGATCGTCCCGATCCGCTCGAGCAGCTCGGTCTCGATCTGGATGCCGAACCGGCTCTCGATGTGGAGGACGAGCCCCGCCATGTCGAGCGAATCGAGGTTCAGCCCCTCCCGCAGGGTGGTCGCGTCGGTGAGATCCTTGTAGGTCTCCCCGGTCTCCTTCTCGAGAAGTTCGAGAACGATCGCCGACAGTTCCGTTCGTTCCATGACCCAAACTCTCCCTGTGCTCGTAACCCTTCCCGGCATTCGGGAACGGGGGCGGGAGAGTAGCGGATCGGTCTTCGGCCGCGAAGGCCAAAAACGGGTATAGTTCCGGGTGTTTTCACCTTCCTGCGGGCCGACCGAAGCCTGCATCGCCCACCTGCCCATGAGTAAGCGTCGGCACTGCCGGCCTCCTCGATGGCCCCATCATCCCCCCTTGCAGCCGCCCGCATCCTCGCCGCCCGCGTGCTCGGCGGCGCCACGGCCGCCTACGTGGTCGTGCTCGTCTTCGCCACGCACTACCCGAAGCCGGAGCGGTTTCTGCCCTCGGCCGCGACGAGCGACAAAATGCTCCATTTCCTCGCCTACGGCCTGCTCGCCGCGCTCGCGGGCGGGGCGGTCGCGGCGGCCGGCAGATGGACGCTCAAGCGGGCGGCCCTCCTCGCCGTCGGCCTCTTTGTCTTCGCCGCACTCGACGAGGTCACGCAGCCCTTCTTTCCGCCGCGAATGGCCGAGCCACTCGACTGGGTGGCCGACTGCGTCGGGATCGTGATCGGGCTCCTCGGCATCGCGCTGGTCGTGATGGTCGCCCGCCGGCTACGGCCGGCCGCCGGTCAGCGCCAGTTGGGCGTCGGCGCCCGGTAACTGTCGACGTCGATCGAGCGGAACCACGCGATCGTCCGCGCGAGCCCCTCGCGAAGCGGCACCTGCGGCTCCCAGCCGAGCCGCTCCCGGGCCAGCGAGATGTCGGGGCGGCGGCGCTCGGGGTCATCGGTCGGCAAGGGCCGCTCCACCAGCGGCACCCGCGAACCGGTCAACTCACAGGTCAGTTCGGCGAGCTCGCGGATCGTAAACTCCCCCGGGTTGCCGATGTTCACCGGGCCCGTGAAATCGTCCGGCGCGTCCATCATCCGGATCATGCCCTCGACGAGGTCGTCGCGGTAGCAGAAGCTCCGCGTCTGGTTGCCGCTACCGAAGATCGTGATCGGCTCCCCGGCGACCGCCTGGCGGATGAACGTGCTCACCACCCGGCCATCATAAGGATGCATCCGCGGGCCGTACGTGTTGAAGATCCGCACGATGCGGACGTTGACGCCGTTGGCCCGGTGGTAGTCCATGAACAGCGTCTCGGCCGCCCGCTTCCCCTCGTCGTAGCAGGCCCGCGGCCCGATCGGGTTCACCGCCCCGCGGTAGCTCTCCGGCTGCGGATGGACCTCCGGATCGCCGTAGACCTCGCTCGTGGACGCCTGGAGCACCTTCGCCCGACAGCGCCGGGCCATGCCGAGAACGTTGATCGACCCGATGACGCTCGTCTTCAGGGTCTTGATCGGGTTGAACTGGTAATGCCCGGGGGCCGCCGGACAGGCGAGGTTGTAGATCTCGTCCACCTCCAACCAGAGCGGATGGATGATGTCGTGGCGGATGAGCTCGAAGTTGCCCTGGCCGAGGAGGTGGGCGACGTTCGACTTCTGGCTGGTGTAGAAGTTGTCGACGCAGACGACGTCGTGGCCGGCCGCGACCAGCCGGTCGCAGAGGTGGCTGCCGAGGAAGCCGGCGCCGCCGGTGACGAGAATCCGCTTCACGGACGCCATCGCAGGCCCCCCGGGCCCGGGACGGCCTTCAACGCGGCGGCCACGCCCCCCGGGTGAGGACGGGCCGCCGAACCGCCGCCCAGCGGACGGTCAGGGGGGCGATCAGTAGGAATACTTGCCGAGGGCCTCGCGGATCTTGCCCACCTCGGGCGTGGCCAGCACATCGGTGCCGCGCAGATTGCGCTTCCGCTTGCTGGTGAGCCGGACCTGGAGGTGGCTCGTGCCCGCGCGGCGGTGCTTCACCTTGCCGTTGGCCGTGAGCCGAAAACGCTTCTTCACGCCCTTGTGGGTCTTCTGCTTCGGCATCGTCTGCTCCTTGTCTTTCGGGTCGTCGTGCGGGGGGAGGAACGTGATCGTGTGCGGGGGGAGGAACGTGATCGTGTGCGGGACGGGATGCGGCCCGCGTGGCGGTGGGTCACTGCTTCGGCGCAACCGTGCAGACGAGCCGCCGGCCCATCTGCTGCGGCGGCGCTTCGACCTTGCCGACCGGATCGAGGTGCTGGAGGATGCTCGTCATCACGCGGCGGCCTTCGTCGATGTGGGCGAGTTCGCGGCCGCGGAACACGACCGACACCACCACCTTGTCCTTGTGAAGCAGGAAGCCCTTGGCCTGGTTCACCTTGAACTCGATGTCGTGCTCGCCCGTCTTGGGACGAAGGCGGATCTCCTTGATCTTCGTATGGTGAACGTGCGTCTTGTGCTGCTTCTTCTTCTGCTGATACTTGAACTTGCCGAAGTCCATGATCCGGCAGACGGGCGGCTTCTCGTTGGGTGCCACCTCCACCAGGTCGAGACCAGACTCTCGGGCGAGGGTCAACGCCTGCTCGGTGGGGATGATGCCGAGCTGGCCCCCTTCCGCTGAGATGACCCGAATCGGAGTGATCCGGATCTGCTCGTTGATACGGTGATTCTTCTCGATGGCTCGCGACTCCGGGCGCCGGCAGGTCGCCGGCGGCCGGGAAGAATCCGTTGTTCTTCGCTCGTCGGGCCGTCGGCTCCCCGTGTTGTATGCGGCATGCCAGCCGGCACAGAAGCCGGGCGGCAGGCAGACTCTCGAAAGGGAGATGATCCCAGCAGAAACGGCCAGCGTCAAGGACAGGCATCAGGGAAGGGACGTTTCCCGGGGGAGCCGGGCCTCCCGGTCCGCAGGGTCGTCCGGCTTCCCGGCAGTTGGCCCGGCCACGACCGCCGGGGACACACACCGCAGGCCCGCGATCAGGTCGGCGTCCGTGCCGCCGAATCGCTCGGCGAGCGGCTCCTCGACCATGAACGCCGCAGCCGCCCGCTGCCCGAGCGGGTCGGTGATGACGTGATGAATCCAGCGGAACGGGAGGTCTCCCGCCCGGCCGGCCGACACGACGCGGATCACGCGGACACCGTCGTCTCGGACCGACTCGGCCGCCTCCACGAACTGGCCGAATTGGCTGCCGAGCGCGGCCTCCACGTCGCGTTGCACCGCGGCGACAGTGGTGGCCGCCGTCGGATCGACCCGCGGCAGCGCCGTGATCGAGCACTGCCCGACGAGTGTCCCACGATCGACCAGCCGGAATACCGACCCGGCGTCCCCCTCCTCGACCAGCCGCCAGCGGGCATCGTGGACGAGGTCATAGCGGCCCGCCGGGTCGCGGTACCAGATCCTGCCCGGGCCGCCGCCGGCAGGCCGCGCCGCCCCCCCGAGCCCCGCGGCCACCGCGCCGGCTCCTTCGCTCTGCGTGGCCGGCTGTCCTGTGCCCGGCCGACGCGACACGGAGACCCGCGCCTCGAGTTCGAATCCCGGGGCGACGTGGCTGGCCTGCCGATGCTCGCGGATCGTGGCGGTCCACTGGTCATGAGGCCCGGCAAACTGCCAGCGCGTCGCCACGTCGCCGACTACCGTTTGCCCCGCCCCCGCCGCGACTGATTCGGTCGGCTCTGCCGACGCGTCCGGCTGGGCATCGACCCTACCATCGACATCCGCTGCAAGGGGTGCAGCATCGACCCCCCGCACTGGCACGCTGCCGACCGCCTCGACGACCAGTCTGGTCGGCACGCCGTCGACCGCCCCTTCGATCGTCCCGCTGATCCGGAGCGTACCCCGGCCAGCGGTGATTTCGGCGATTTCCCCGGCGAGTTCACCCGTCTCGATCGTGTCGATCGCCAGCAACCCCGCGGCAATGTCGGCCCCGACCTTCCAGGCCATCCCCACAACCGGATTCCCGGCGGGCCGCAACCCGTCGAGCAGCAGCGGGTCGAACGGCACGTCGAGCAGGTCGGCTTCGTCGCGGGTCAGGGAGGCGTCGGCCAGGTGGGGCGACGGGGCCGTGCCCTGCATCGCCACCTGAACCGTTCGGGCGTCGGGGCCGAGCAGGCTCCGCGTCGCGACACCGTCGATTTTCAGATCGGCGACGGCGTCGAGATACCGGCGCACAACCAGCGATTTTGCCGGGGAATTCGCCGGTTCCTGGCCCGAAGATGCCTGTCCTTTGGCCTCCGAAGATGCCTGTCCTTTGGGGGCGGGTTCCTCGACGAAGTCGAACCGGCCCGTCACCGTGATCGGCCGGCGGACAGGCTCGGCACCCCGGCCCGCAGGTGCGAAAATCTGCCCCTCCACGTCGAGCGTCTGCCGTACGCGAATCGGCTCCGCACCCACGCCCGACACTGCCCACACCGAAAGACCAACCGCACAAACCCCAGGCACTAAAAGGCAGGCCGGCACAACCAACCGTCGCTTCAAACGCCCCAAGTTTCCCATTCTCACCAGCCCCCTTGGCTTTCGAGACCGAAGGCCATCCCCCAACCAAGGTCCAGTCCCCTGATTCGCGGCCACAACCACCCTCTTCTCAGAGGGTTTTCGACAGAACGGCCACCCGGCCCCCAACTTGACTCCGGCCCTCGGACACCAAGTGTCTGCTTGGCCTGCGAGTCCGCCACGTTCCCAAAACGGCCCGCGGGCAATGCCCCGCCCGAGCCGGTCCCACCACCTCGATCGGGCCTCGCAAGTGCAACGCCACCAGAGAGTTGCGGATGGAAGCCGCCTGCCGGGAGGGTGCCGACTAAAACGCCCCGGAGAAAAACCTTCAAGATTTTCCCGTTCCAGTGAACACTTGGTTTTGGTGTGCGTATAACTCTCGCGTCCTTCGGATTGGTGCGACGGGGGTTATGGATGACCCCCAGGGACGTGGCCGGCTTCGGCCGGCGAGTGGTCGCTTCAGGGTGTGGGGTCGAGCCGGAACAAGCCGGTGCGACACGAGTCCTTACGACAGCCTTCGGCATCGGATGCCGAACAGGAGAAACGTCATGCGTGCCAACGATTCGGGTTCTCTCGTCCATCTGTTCGGTGGTGAGCGTGCCGGGGTTGATCAGGGGATTCCGTATCCCCGTCACGCCGACGCGGGCATGGGGTCCGACTGTGGGGCCGCCGGCGAGCCGGCACCGGGCATCGACTCGACGCCCGCCCCCGGCGACGAGGTGCTCTCCATCGAGGACCTCGCCCGCCGGTTCAACGTCTCCACCAAGACCATCTCGCGCTGGCGGTCGCACGGCCTCGTCGCGCAGCGTTACGTCGTCGACGGCCGGCGCCGGGTCGGGTTCCTCGCCAGTACCGTCGACCGCTTCATGCACGACAACCCACTGCGGATCGAGCGCGGCGCCAAGTTCAGCCAGCTCTCGGGAGATGAGCACGACAAGATCATGGGCTGGGCCAAGCGGCTGGCGGTGGCCGGCGCCTGCCCGGCCGACGTCCACCGGCGGATCGCCCAGCGGCTCGGCCGCAGCGTGGAGACGATCCGCTACACGATCAAGCGGCACGACCAGGAGCATCCCGATGCGGCCGTCTTCCCGGCGGCTGACGGCCGGCTCCGCCCGGAGAGCTGCGCCCGGATCTACCAGCACCACCTGCGGGGCGAGGCGGTGGACTCGATCGCCCGGCGCTACAACCGCTCCAAGGCGAGCATCTACCGGGTGATCCTCACACAGCGGGCCGAGCACATCCAGCAGCTGCCGCTCGACTTCATGCCCAACGCCCTGTTCGCGCGCACGAGCGCCGAGAAGGTGGTCAACCAGCCGTTCCCCGGACTCACCGATGCGAAGCGGGTCCGCCGGCCGACCGGCCTGCCCGCCTACCTCGCCAGCCTGTACGAGGTGCCGCTCCTGACACGCGAGCAGGAGGTGTGGCTGTTCCGCAAGTTCAACTACCTGAAGTTCAAGGCCAGCAAGCTCCGCGAGCAGCTCGATGCCGAGAACCCGAGCGGCCGGATGATGGACCACATCGAACGGCTCTACGACGAGATCGTCGAGATCAAGAACCGGATCGTGCGAGCCAACCTGCGGCTCGTGGTCTCGATCGCCAAGCGCCGGGTGTCGGCCGGTGACAGCTTCTTCGACCTGGTCAGCGACGGCAACATGTCACTGATCCGCGCGGTCGAGAAGTTCGATTACGCCCGCGGCAACAAGTTCAGCACCTACGCGTCGTGGGCGATCATGAAGAATTACGCCCGCACGATCCCCGACGAGCACAAGCGCCGGGATCGGTTCCGGGCCGCCGACATGGAGCTGCTCCATGAGGCCGCCGACAAGCGGGCCGACGAGTACCAGCAGCGGATCGCCGCCAGCGACCGGCTCCAGCAGGTGGGCAAGTTCCTCGACCGGCTCGACCAGCGGGAGCAGACGATCATCATTCGCCGCTACGGGCTCGACCACGAGCACGCGCCGCAGACCCTCAAGGAGGTCGGCTGCGCCCTCGGCGTCACCAAGGAGCGGGTCCGCCAGATCGAGGCCAAGGCGATCGAGAAGCTCCGCGAGGCCGCGGCGGCCGAGGCGATGCTCCCCGAGCTCGAGTGAGCGGGGAGCGGCCGGCCGCCGCCTGCCAGGCGACTGGTCCCGCGGCGCGATTCGCCCCGCGGCGCGATTCGCCCCGCGGCGCGATTCGCCCCGCGGCGTGATTCGCCCCGCGGCTCAGGCTCTGTCTGAAAACGTTGCTCGGCAGTTCTTCGTTGACTTCGCCAGCCGTATCGCCTTGATACGGCTTGGCTCAGCCGCCTCGATCCGCTCAAAAATCCGCGCCGCAGCCAATCCCGCCCAGTTTTCAGACAGAACCTAGCGGGTGCGGCTGTCGCGCCGGGCCTGCGACCGCTGGCCACGGGCCAGCATGTGGCCGCCGCGGCGGGTGGTCTGGCCGTCGAACTTGAGCCGGGCCACCGTCGCCGCCGCCCGCGCCTTGCGCTGCTTGGCCACGTCGAAGCCGATGAGCTGACCCGTGCCCTGAGCGGCGAGCTTCTTCCCCGACGCCACCTTGGCGGGCTTGACGAGCGTGCGGCCTGCCGACTTCTTCCGGCCCGCGGCAGCGGCCGGCACGACCGGTGTTGGCGCGGACTTCGCCGGCTTCAGCGTTGCCGGCTTCAGCGCCGGCTTCAGAGCCGCCGGCTTCTTGGCCAGCGCCGCGGCCGTCTGCGTCATCTCCGCCCGCAGCCCGGCCCGTGCCGAGCGATGCGTCGCCTGCCGGGCGGCCTTGCCAGTGGCCCGCGCGGCGACACCCTTGACCGTGGCCGCGACCGTGCCGCCGAACTCCGCAAGCCGGGCCTCGAGCCGGGCCACGGCGCCGCGGAAGAGTTCGTGCTTCTCCCGGCTGCGGGCGTTGGCCGCGCCGCGGTCCTTCGTCCGCTTGTTCGAACGGCTCTGCGACTCGTGCAGGCCGCGCCACTTGTCGCTGAGTTCGCGGGTCTGCTTGATGAGTTTCTGCACCTCCTGCTGCGTCGCCTTGGCGAGCGCCGACCCGGTCGTGGCCTCGAGCACCCCGCGCTCGGCGGAGGTGAGCAGGCCGCGCAGGGCGGCGATCGGGCTGGTGGGACGGGAGGACGAGGCCATGAGTCGAGTTCCTTGTCAGGTGCGAAATGAGTGCGATGCCACGTGGCACGCCCAAGAATAGCAGACGGAGGCCGGCTGAGGCGGCGCGGCCGGCGGCGCGGCCTCAGCCGGCCCGCACGGCCTCGACGACGTGGTAGGTCTTGACCTCCTCGCGGGCCACGCCGGTCCACATCCGCGGCAGGTGCTCGAGGTACCACGTGGGCTGCTTGGTGACGACCAGCAGCGTCCCTCCCGGCGCCAGGGCCATCCGCGCCGCCTCGACGAACAGCTCCGCGAGCCGGAACTCGGAGTAGTAGGGGGGGTTGGTGAGGGCCAGGTCCCAGGTACCCGGCTCCGGCACCCGCCCCTCGGCCTCGAGGGCCACGCTCAGGTTGCCGAGGCCGTTGACCGTGGCCCCGTGCCGCGTGCACTCCACGGCCCGGGCGGACGAGTCGAGGGCATGAACCCGCAGCGACGGGTCGCGGGCCGCGATCCCGATCGCCACGCAGCCCGAGCCGCAGCCGATGTCGAGGACCCGCGTTTCCGGGGCCACATCCACGGCATTGAGCAGGTGGCGGGCACCGGGATCGATCCGCCGATGGGCAAAGACGCCAGGACGGCTGCGGGCGTGGAGCAGCCGTTCGCGGTCACGAAACACGAAGTCACAGCTGAAATCGCGGACCCGGGCGGGCTCCCGCGTCTTCTCCACGACGTAGGCCACCGTGGCCGGCCGCGCTCCCTCGGCAGGCCGGACGCTGACCGTCTCACCGGTGGCGGCGAGCTGCTCGCGCAGCCACTTGTCGCGCGGGTTGTCGATCGCCGTCACCAGCCTGCCGCCGATCGCGAGCTGCAGGAACGCCGCCTGGAGAAGGTCGCGGGAGAGCTCCGCCTCGCCTGCCTTTGCCAACGGCACGACGGCCAGGTCGTAGGGCCCCGGCGGCATGTCGGCGACGCAGGCCACGGCGAGGTTCGCCGGCGACGGCGCCCAGGCGGCCTCTGCAGCCGCGCAGGCGGCCCGATCGAGGAACCAGGCGCTGACCGCCGCCGCGGGCCGCTCGACGGCCAGCGCATGGGCGGCCTGACCGCGGCCGACGGTCGTGCAGACGATCCGTTCGCCCGGCAGCGTCCGGGCGACGGCAAGGGCATGGGCTTCGGCGGGGCGGGGGGGGAGGAGGGCGGGTTCGGTCATCGTCGCCCGAGCATACACCCTGCCCAGGAGTCCCGCTGCCGATCGGGCCGCGTGCCGACGCGGTCCGGCCGGTGCGCCGGCCGGTGCGCCGGTCAGGGCGCCGCCGCGGCGGGCTGCTTCCTCTGTTTCCGCGCGCCGTCGGCCGCGGCCGGCCCGGCTGCCAGTGCCGCCGCGATCTCGCCGACAAACCACTCCGCCGCCTTGTCGGGACGGCTGTCGTGCCCCATGCCGGGGACCATTTTCTTCGTGAAGTGGGGCGCCTTGACAGCCTCGAAGAACTGCAGCTGCCGGGGGGCGTCGATCTGGAGGATCACAGGGTGATCCTTCTCACCGTAGAAGAAATAAAAGTGGACGTTGGCCACCGCGGCATCGATGCTCCGGGCCAGCTGCGGCTGCGTCGCCGCCTGCTGGCGGGCCGCGGCGATGATCGGCGCCGGAAAGTTTCCGCACCGGGAGCAGACGAAGCGGAACATGTCGGGGCGCAGCAGGCCCGCGGTGTAGGAGGGCAGGCCGCCCCCCGAGAATCCAGTCGCCATGATGAACCGCTCGTCGATGCCGCGCTTCTCCTCGAGCATCTGTACGACGGCGACCGCGTCCTCCAGCTCCCTGAGCGGCCCCAGCGGCCGCTTGTCGTCGGCCGGCCGATCACCGCCGGCGAAGTACGACTTCGGGCAGGCCACCGCGAAGCCGTGTTTCTCGGCGAGCTCAAGCCAGATCCCGATCTCGCCCTGGTTGTTGCCCCCCTTGCCGTGATAGCTGATCACGAGCGGGACGCTGTCCTTGGTGGCGCTCGACGCCGGCACGTACCAGGAGAGCGGCATCTTGTGCACGGGCGTCTCGCCATGCGCGACCTCCGCGCGGGCCGGCGGTGCGGCGCGGGCGACCGGCACCGTGCTCGCCAAAAGAATTGCGGCAGCGATCGGCCCGAGGCGGCTCATGGCTTCGTTGCGGCGGGCGGCAGGGGCTCGAGCGTGAGCGGGTCTCGAAGCGGCAGCTGCTTCACCGTGCCGCCAAAGAATTCGCCCATGCTGGCCCGCTTCCCCAGGTCGCCGGGGGCGATCTCCTTCCAGTCGCCGACGACGAGGATCGCCATCTTCTCCGGGTCGAGATGCTTCCGGGCCACCCGGAGGAGTTCGTCGGCGGTCACCGCATCGACACGGCTGCGGAACGTCTTCCAGTAGTCGGCCGGCCGCTTCGTCCACTCGTCGTTGACGAACAAGCGCAGCATCTGCGGCTTGCTCTCGAACTGCCGCGGAAAGGTCTCGATCAGCGACCGCTTGGCGGTCTCGAGTTCGTCGGCCGTGACCGGCTCGGCGCGGATCTTGCGGATCTGCTCGAGGACGATCTTCGTGGCCAGGGCCACGGTCGCGTTCTTGCTCTCGAAGCCGGCGCGGAAGTCGCCCGGGTAGGTGACCTTCGGCGTCAGCGCCGAGCGGACCGAGTAGGCCAGCCCCTCGTTGCTCCGCACCTGCTGCATCAAACGGCTCGTGAACCCGCCGGCCCCGAGGATCTCGTTGAGCAGGAGGAGCGGAATCATGTCGGGGTCGTCGCGTTCAATGCACCGGCAGCCGAGCACCACCTTGCCCTGGGGAATCTCCTTGGGGACGTGGTACAGGCCGGGCTCGAGCACGGCGGTCGGCGCGGGGGGGTCGTCGACGCCGGGACCGCGTTCCCAGCCGGTGAGGGCCTTCGACAACTTGGCGAGCATCTCGGCCTCGTCGAAGTCGCCCGACACGGCGACGATCGCGTTGCCGGGGTGGACGATCCGCGTGTGCATCGCCGCCAGCCCCGCCGGCGTGATCGCCGCCAGGCTCTTGTCGGTCGGCTCCGCAGACTCGAAGTGGTTCGTTCCGTAGACGAGCCGCTTCCACTCGCGGCCGATGATCGACGAGGCGTCGTCGTTCCGCTGCTTGAGGGCCTCGAGTGCCCGGGCCTTGGCCGTGTCGAGCCGCTTGGTGTCGAAGCCGGGCGACCGCAGCATGTCGACGAACAGCCCCAGGCTCTCGTCGAACGTGCTCTTCAGGCAGTTCATCGTGGCGACGGTGAATGTGTCGTTGGCCGAGACGGCGACCTCCGTGGCGAGGAAGTCGAGCGTCTCGTCGAACGCCGCCGGCTCCAGCTTCGCCGCCCCCCCCTCGCGGATCATGCGGGCGGTCATGGCGGCGAGGCCGGGGATGTCGGCCGGATCGAGGGCCGCGCCCCCCTTGAACGTGATCGACAGGTTGACGAGGGGAAACTCCCGGGACGGCGCCAGGTAGACGACGGTGCCGTCGGGGAGCGTGCGCCGGAAGCGGGCAGCCTCGGGGGGCTCGTAGGCCAGTGGCGCGAACTCGATCTTCTCGGGCCGGTCGGGGAGATCGGCGGCCCGAGCGGCCGGAGACTGTGCCTGCGCCTGCCCGGAAGAGGAATCCTCGACCGGCGCAGGTGCCGCAGCCTGCGGGGCGGCCGGCGGCTTCGGGGCCGCAGGCTGCTGAGCTGCGGGCGCCTGCTGCGCGACGGGCATCTGCTGCGCGACGGGCGCCTGCTGAACGCACCCGGTCACCGTGAAGCCGAGGAACAGGGCCAGGTACAGGGCCAGGACAAGGGCCGGGCACGCGCCAGCCGGCGGAAGGGAGCGGCGGATCGTCATCGTTGGGGTCCGAGGGTGGGGGAACGGGCGTGGAGCCGGGCAACGCGAAGGCGGCCCGGTCACTTCTCCTTGCGCCGGAAGGTGGCGACGCTGCGATTCGATTCCTTGAAGTATTTGTTCACGACCCGGCGGATGTCGGCCGCCGTCACGGCCTCGTACTTCGCCGGGCCGTCGTTGATCTCGCGCCAGTCGAGAACCGCTTCGGTGACCGCGAGCTGGATGAGGAGCGACATGTTGTTCTCCAGCCGGCGGTAGTTCTGGGCCGCGACCCGGTTCTTGACCTTGCGCAGTTCGCGCTCGGGAACGTCCTCCGCCTGGAGCTTTGCCAGCTCCTCGTACCAGGCCTCCTCCAGGGCCTCGGGCGTGGCCGCGCCGCGGGCCTGGACCGAGACCGCGAACAGCCCGGCGTACTTGCGGGTGTCGGACGACGCCTGGACGGCACCGGCGATGCCGCGGCCCTCGACGAGCCCCCGATAGAGCCGGCCGGTCCGCTCGTTGAGCAGTTCGGCGAGCATGTCGAGCGGATAGCTGTCGACGTGCCCGACCGGCACCGTGTGGTAGCGGACCTCGATCCCCGGGGGGAATTCGCCGACCGCGTTCATCCGCTGCTCGGCCAGCTGATCGACCTCCAGCGTCACCACCGGCGGCGGCTTCCGGGTCCCCGGGTCGAGCCGGGAGAAATATCGCCGGATCAGCGCCCGGGCCTGGGCCGGATCGAAGTCGCCGACGATCACGCCACACAGGTTGCCCGGCCGGTAGTAGACGTTCCAGTAGTCGAGCGCCTGCTCGAAGGTGTAGCTGTTCAGGTCGCTCGGCCAGCCGATCACCGGCCACGAGTAGCCGCTCGACGCCCAGAACATGGCATCGAACTGCTCGTCGAACTTGCCCGTGGGGGTGCTGTCTGTCCGCAACCGGCGCTCCTCGTGGACGACGTCCCGCTCGGAATAAAACTCCCGGAACGTGCTGTCGTCGAGCCGGTCGCTCTCCATCCAGGCCCAGAGCTCGAGCTTGTTGGAGGGGACGGTGATGAAGTAGCAGGTCAGGTCGTAACTGGTGAAGGCGTTCATGGCGCTCCCCCCGGCCCGCGTGTAGACCTGGTCGAACTCGTCCTTGACGATCGTGGCCGCGGCCGGGCCCTGCGGCCCGCGGCCCTGCTGGGCCTTGATCAGGTCGTCGAGCCGGCCGCGCAGGGCCTTCAACTCGGGGGTGTCGTTGGCGGGGTTCCACGGGTCGTCGATCTCGCCGCGGAAGAACCGCTCGTACTGCCGCGACCAGACGAGCCGGTTGATCTCGTCGCGAAGCGTTTTCTGCTCGGCCCGGTAGCGGGCGTCCTTGGCGGGGTCGCGGGTGCCGATCGTGTCGGTGCCCTTGAACATCATGTGCTCGAAGAAGTGGCTGATCCCGGTGATCCCCGGCCGCTCGTTGACGCTGCCGACGCGGGCCACCCAGCCGGCGCTGACGACGTTGGGCTGGTCGCGCCGGGGCACGAGCAAAAACTGCATGCCGTTGTCGAGGGTGAACTCCTCGACGGCGACCTGCTGGCCGTGGGCCGTGCACGCCAGGGCGATGAGCCCGCAGGCGACGAGGAACCGCGACCCGCCACACCACTTCCGATACGCCGCGCGCATGCAACATGACCCCGGAGGAATGGAAACCAAACTGTTATAGACCAGCCCCGCCTCCGGCTGCCAGTCGGCTCATGGCCGCATCAACCCGGAAATCACTCTTCAGGACAGACAGCGATGGCGGGACGTGCCGGAGGACGAGGCTCGGGGGTCGGCGAACGCTCGATGAGCGTTGGGCCGCTGCGGCCCACAGCGACAATCCGCAGGACCGCGCAGCGGCGACTTTTGCCGCTCCCGAGCCGGCGAACCTGCCCCAGACCCTAGCGCTCTAATGTCCGCGCGCGCCGAGCCACCACTGCACCAGTGTCAGGCCGATCTCGAACACGATCAGCCCCACGATCGCCCACTCGACCCGCAACGACCGCCGATTCTGCAGCAGATCGAGCGCCGTCTCGGCGGTCCGCGAGATCAGGGCCAGCTTGGAGTGCAGGGCCGCGAACCGCTCGCGGATCTCGAACTCGTCGCGGAGCCGGGCCCAGAGCCGCTCCAGTTCCGGATGGTCCCAGAGCAGCTCGGGAGCGTCGTCGACGCGCGTGCCGGCCACGACGCGGTGCTCCGCGAGCAGGGCGGCGCCGAGGTGCTGGAGCAGTTCCGGCGCGGCCCGGCCGCCACGGCCCCACTGGACGAGGTCGGCGGCGAAGGGCTCGATCCGCTCGAACTGCCGGTCGATGCCGCGCTCGTGGTGCGCCAGCGACACGCTCTTGGCCATGATGTCGGCGACGAGCTGGAGTTTTTCCAGGGACGCGTCGGCGAGCACGAGCGCGTTCCCCTCGATCGCCTCCTTGGCACCCGGCTCGACGCGGATCTCGAGCAGCTCCGTCTCGCGGTCGGCCTGCGGCAGCGGCTGGCGGATGCAGCCATCGATCTGGCGCAGATAGTCGCCGGCGGCCGCGGGGGAGGCGCCGAAGAACACGACGGCGCCGGAACGGAAAAGCACCGCCAGGCCGGAGCCGCTCGGCCGGCTGCCGGCCAGCGTGCCGCCGGTGAGCGTGCCGCCGAGTTCCACGACCAGCGGCGCGCCGGCCGTGCGGTCGGTGGCCCCGAGCGCGGCGAGGTCGATCCCCACGCCGGCGAGGATCGCCCGGGCCTGGAAACTGCTGCGGTCGCCGCTGGGAAGCTGCACCCCAGTCCGCGGTGCGGCGGCGGACGCGGTCGTGATGGATGGATCGCTCATGGCCGGCTGCCGCTCGGGTCCGCGGCGAAGGTGTCCAGGGGCCGCTGCCGCCGCCGCCGGCCGTAAACCGGGCGCGCGCCGCGGCCGCCGTCTGTCAGCCTACTCTTCCCCACCGGGACCGAAGCACGGAATTCCGAACCGCACACGACGGAGACTTGTGATGGCGGGCTTAAACAGGGCTGATCCGGTCATCATGGGGCACATCCTTTCCCAGCACCGTGAACTGCACGAGTTGCTCGTGACCGTGCGGCACGCGTTCGCCGCGTCGTCGGCCGCCGTGCCCGACCGGCCGGCGATCCTGCACGACCGGCTCGTCGAGCTTCGCGACCATATCCAGGGCCACTTTCGCCAAGAGGAGGCGGGCGGCTTCATGGAGGAGTCGCTCGCGCGCATGCCGCGGCTCGCCCGCGCGGCGCGGGACGTTCTCGGCCAGCATCGCGGGCTGCTCACCGAGATCGACCGGCTGATCGCGACGCTGCCCGCATCCGACGCCCCGCCGTCCGAATGGACCCAGGCAGCGGCCGACTTCGAGCTGCTCACCACCCACCTCCTCGACCATGAACGGCAGGAGAACGCCGTGGTGCAGGAAGGCTACAACGAGGACCTGGGCCTGGGGTGAGCCGACCCGCGACCGCGATGCTGCCGGCAGGTTCCCGCCGCCCGTGGCCGCTCAGACTGGCCCGTTGCAGCGGTCGACATCGACTGCAGGTCGATCTGCGGAGGTCGCGCGGCGGATGCTCGTCCGCCACGGCATCCGTGATCCGGGCGCGGTGGACGACACCATGTCGCTGGTCTTCGATCACCTGCGCCGCCTTTCACGCCGCGAACGCCTGGTCTGCGCCTGTTGCTCGACGGCCGCGGGGCGGGCCCGGAACACCGCCGGCGCATCCTCCGAAGGGGCGGGTTGTTTTCCCGGACACCCGATGTAGATTTACATTGGTGTGATGTTTCATATGATCCCGCGATGTTTCAAGGAGATTTCAAAAACGATGTCGGAGAAGAAAGTGCAGAAGCCCGCCAAGGCCGAGACGGGCACGAACAAGTCCGAGGAGATCCGCAAGGTCGCCAGAGCGATGCAGGCGAAGGGGGAAAAACCCCGACCGATCACGATCATCGCCGTGCTCGAGAAGCAGGGCGTCGAGGTCTCCTCCCCGCAGGTCAGCATGGTGCTGAAGCGGATGGGATTCCGTCCGCGCCGGCGCAGGTCCGCCAAGGGTGCCAGCCCCGTCACCAAGGCGGCCAAGCCGAAGCGCGTCTCGGTGGATGATCTCGTGGCGGCCAAGAAACTCGTCAGTCACTTCGGCGGGACGACGCGGGCCATCGCCGCCCTCGAGGCCCTGCAGCAGTTCGAACCGTGAGCCGAGAGGCCCTTTCCTCGCCGGCATGGCGCTGAGGAATCACCGGCATGTCGTTCCGAACCGGGGGCGGGGCAGACCAGCCCCCGGTTCGACGGCCTGCCGGATCGGGCCGACCCTGCCCGCGGCCGGCCAACGTTGCCGGGCGAACCGAAGGGCCTAAAATGGATGCGTTGCGAAACCCCCAATCCGTCGCGCGGGGAATCTTTCGAGGAGCCCGGGTTCGTGATCAAGGCAGCGGATCCTGACGTCATCGTGATCGGCGGCGGTCCCGCCGGCGCCACCGTGGCGTCGCTCGTCGCCGGCAGCGGCGGTTCGGTCGTGCTCCTGGAGCGCGACCGGTTCCCCCGGTATCACATCGGCGAGTCGTTGATCCCCGAGACCTTTTGGGTGCTCGAACGGCTGGGGATGCTGGGAAAACTCCGCGGCAGCCGGTTCGTCGAGAAGCACAGCGTGCAGTTCGTCTCCGAGCAGGGGAAGCTTTCCGAGCCGTTTTACTTCGCCGATTACAAGCCGCATGAAAGCTCGCGGACCTGGCAGGTGAGCCGGGCGGACTTCGACCGGCTCATGCTCGACAACGCCCGCGAGCGTGGGGTGGACGTCCGCGAGGGAGTCCGCGTGTTGGAGGTGCTGTTCGAGGAGCGGCGGGCGGTGGGCGTGCGCTGCGTGGACGAGTCGGGCACGGAGCGGGTGATCCGCTGCCGCGTCGTCGTCGATGCCGCCGGACAGAGCTGCCTGATCCAGGACCGGCTCGGCCTTCGGCAGTGGGATCCGCTCCTCAAGAAGGCGGCGATCTGGACTTACTGGAAGGGGGCGCAGCGGGACGGCGGCCGCGACGCCGGCGCCACGCTCGTCATGCAGACCGCCGGCAAGAAGGGCTGGTTCTGGTTCATCCCGCTGCACGACGACATCACGAGCGTCGGCGTGGTCGCGTCGTATGACTACCTCTTCAAGGAACAGCCGGGCCGGGACGCGGAGGCGATCTTCTCCGCGGAGGTGGACCGCTGCCCCGGGCTCCAACCGCGGCTCGTCGGCGCCGAGCGGACCGGCCCGTTTCGCGTCGCCAAGGAATACTCCTACCGGTCCCGCGAGGTCGCCGGGAACGGCTGGGTGCTCGTCGGCGATGCCTTCGGGTTTCTCGACCCGCTCTACTCCTCGGGCATCCTCCTCGCGCTCAAGAGCGGGGCGCTGGCGGCGGACGCGATCGTGGCCGCACTCGCCGCCGGCGACACGTCAGCCGCCCGGCTCGGCGCCTGGGGCCCGGGGTACATCGCCGGCATGGACCGGATGCGAAAACTGGTCTGCGCCTTCTACGACGGCCTCAACTTCGGCAAACTCGTCCGCCGCCATCCCGACCGCAAGCCGCTGATCACCGACATCCTCATCGGCGACCTGTTCAAGGACGACATCGACACGCTCTGGCCGCTGCTCGACGCCCAGCGGGCCGAGGAAGCGGCGCCCGCCGCCGCGGTCTCCTGACGCGGCTCCCCGTGCCGGCGACACCGGCCGCACAACCGGCACGATCGCACGGCGGGGTGCGGGAATCGCGGTGTATGCTTGGCAGACGGGGGCGCTGCCGGAAAAGTCGCCGCAGTTCGCCCCGTCGTGCCCTGCCCGCCCCTCGCGTCCCGCTTTCGCCGGCATGAACGACAACCGGGAATTCATCGCCGAGTTTCTCGTCGAGTCGGTCGAGAACCTCGACCAGCTCGACCGCGACCTGCTCGCGCTCGAGGAGCGGCCCGACGATCCCGACCGCGTGGCGAGCATCTTCCGCGCCGTCCACACCATCAAGGGCAACAGCGGCTTCTTCGGGTTCTCAAAGCTCGGGGCCCTGACCCATAGCGGGGAGCACCTGCTCGGCCGGCTCCGGGATGGGAAGCTCTCGCTCGACGGCCGCGTCACGGGCTCGCTGTACTCGATGGTCGATGCCGTGCGGTCGATCCTCAGGTCGATCGAGGAGACCGGCGCCGAGGGCGACCACGACTTCCGCGAACTCTCGCGGACGCTCGCGACCGTGGCGACCGCGGAGGCCGCAACCGCCCGTGATGCGGCGGCTTCCGCCAGCTCCGCCATGCCAGCCTCGACCCCGACGCCCAAGCCGCAGTCCGCGGACGAACCCGCGCCGACACCGCCCGTGTTGGTCGCGCCCCTGCCCGTCGCGCCCCTGCCCGTCGCGCCCCTGCCCGTCGCGCCCCTGCCCGTCGCGCCCCTGCCCGTCGCGCCCCTGCCCGTCGCGCCCCTGCCCGTCGCGCCCCTGCCCGCCGCGCCAGCGCCCGCCGCGCCAGCGGCCGCCGCGCCAGCGGCCGTCACCGAGAGCACGATCCGCGTCGACGTCGGTCTCCTCGCCTCGATCCTCGACCTCGTCGGGGAGCTCGTGCTGGCCCGCAACCAGTTGCGCAGCATCGACACCCCCGACCCGGCGATCCAGGCCGTCTCGCAGCGGATCAACGCCGTCACGACCGCCCTCCAGGAAACAGCCGTCAAGACGCGGATGCAGCCGATCGACCACGTGTTCAGCAAGTTCCCACGGACCGTCCGCGACCTCGCCGTGGCCTGCGGCAAGGAGGTGCAGTTTCAGATCGACGGCGCCGACACCGAACTCGACCGGACGCTCGTGGAGAGCATCCGCGACCCGCTCACACACCTGATCCGCAATGCCGTCGATCACGGCATCGAGCCCCCCGACGTCCGCGCGGCGGCGGGCAAGCCGCGGGCCGGCCGGCTCCGGCTCCGGGCCTTCCAGGAGAGCGGCCAGGTGGTGATCGAGGTCGCCGACGACGGTGCCGGGATCGCCGTCGAGGCGGTGCGCGCCAAGGCCGTCGCCCGCGGGCTCGTCAGCGCGGACCAGGCGGCGACGCTGCCCGAGGACCGGGTGCTGCAGTTCATCTTCGAGCCCGGCTTCTCCACGGCCGCCCAGGTGACGAGTGTCTCGGGCCGCGGCGTCGGCATGGACGTGGTGCGCACGAACATCGAGGCGATCAGCGGGACGGTCGACATCCAGAGCGTGGCCGGCCGGGGGACCACCGTCCGCGTCCGCGTGCCGCTCACGCTGGCGATCGTGCCGGCGCTCATCGTGCGCTGCGCCGGGGAACGGTTCGCGATCCCGCAGGTGGCGGTGACCGAGCTCGTCCGGCTCCGGCCGGGAGCGGCCGGGCCGCGGATCGAGGGCCTCGCCGACGCGCCGGTGATGCGGGTCCGGGGCCGGCTCGTGCCGGTCGTGTTCCTCGACCAGTTCCTCGGCCTGCGGCCGGCCGGCACCGAAAGCCGCGCGGAGGGGACCGTGGTCCTCATCCGCGTCGACGATCGCGAGTTCGGCCTCGTCGTCGACGGCATGAAGTCGGCCGGCGCCGAGAGCCGCGACCTGCGCGACGCCGCCAGCCTGTCCACGATCGTCGTCAAGCCGATCGGCGGGCTGCTCGCGGGACTGGGGATCTACTCCGGAGCCTCGATCCTCGGCGACGGGGGCCTGGTGCTGATCCTCGACCTGCGCGGCGTGCACCGGGTCGCCCGGCTGCCGGCGCTGGACCGCGCGGCCGAGACCGACACGGAACCGACCGCACCCCCGGCGGCCCGGTATCTCGTCTGCGGCACACCCGCCGGCCACCGCGTGGCGGTGCCGCTGGCCGAGGTGGTCCGCCTCGAGCGCCACCGGCGCGACCAACTGCAGCGGGTCGGCAGCATGGCGGTCGTCAAGCGCGGAACCGGATTCACTCCCGTCGCCGACGTGGACGCGGTCATGGGCCGGCCGGGGTCGTCCGCGGACGACTCCCTGAGCCTCGTGGTCGTCGCCGGTGACGAGAGCGGCCTCGGCCTGGCCGTGAGCTCGATCGTCGACGTCTTCGCCGCCGAGTCGACGCTGCAGCCGGCGACCGGGGCCGGTGTTGCCGGCATTCTCTCGCTCGGCGGCGTGGCCACCGAGGTGCTCGACCTCCGGGCCGCCCGGTCATGCGCGGCGGCGGGGAACTGACATGGACGCGACATCTCCCCTCCGCTGCTGCACGTTTCGCATCGGCCCCGCCTGCTTCGCGATCCCGACCACGAGTGTCGTCGAGGTGCTGCGCGGCAGCCGGCTCACGCGGGTGCCGCAGGCGCCCGAGAGCGTTCTCGGCCTCATGCACCTGCGCGGCAGGATCGTGCCCGTCGTCGATCCCGCCGCCCGCCTCGGCATCGACAGGCCCGTGCCGGCCGGGGCCGCGCACCTCGTGATCGCGGTCCAGGAGGACTGGTACGCCCTGGCGATCGACGAAATGCTCGACGTGGCAGAGATTCCCGCGGCGGAGATCGAGCCTTCTGCCGGCGAGACGACGGTGGACGCCATTGCCGGCGTCCACGCCGCCCCGGACCGGCTCGTGCATCTGCTCGATCCGGGGCGCATGATCCACTCACTGGTGCGGTCGCGGCCGCAAACTGAAAGGCAGGGTTCCCTTGGCAAAACGTGATCATTCCGCTGCCACCGGCTCGTGGCGGTCGTTTCTCACCAATCCGCTCCTCCTCGCCCTGCTCGGGGTGTCGCTGATCCCGATGCTCTTCATGGGCATCATGAGCTACCGGACCGCGGCGGCGGCGCTCGAGCAGCAGGCCTTCAAGCAGTTGGAGACCGTCAATACCGTCACCGGCAAGGCGGTGGAGCGGTATTTTGACACGCTGCACCAAGAAATCGCCGTGCTCGCCGAGGCGGAGACGAGCCGGGAGGCGCTCCGCGAGTTCACCGCCGGCATGGCGACGCTGCTGACCGACGACAAGGTCACCGACGCGGGCCTGGCCGCGGCCCGGCGCGAACTGGAAGCGTTCTACACCGGCGATTTCGCCACCGAGTACGAGAAGCGCACCGGCACGCCCAAGGACATGCGTCCGCTCGCCGAAGTTCTCGACGACGACGCGGCCTACGCCCAGTATCTCTACCTCCGCACCAACCCCAACCCGATCGGCTCGAAGCACCTCCTCGACGCCGCGGCCGACAACTCGGCCTACACGAAGGCCCACGCCCGCTGGCACCCCTTCTTCCGGAGCCTGAAGGAGAAATACGGCGTCTCCGACGTGTTCCTCATCGACGCCTCCCAGGGCCGCGTCGTCTACAACGCCTCCAAGGAAGTCGACTTCTGCGTCTCGATGCGGACCGGGCCGCTGGCCCAGTCGAACCTCGCCGCCGCCTTCCAGCAGGTGGCGGCGGCCGGCCGGCGCGGGGCCGTGACGTTCGGCCGCTTCCAACGCTACCTGCCGTCGTGCGATGCGCCGGCCGCCTTCCTCATGGCCTCGATCCACGACGGACGGACGTTCGTGGGAGCGCTGGCCTTCCAATTGCCGCTCGACCAGATCGACCGCATCGTCGGCGAGACGACCGGCATGGGGCGGACCGGCGAGACGTACGCGATCGGGCCGGACCGGGAGTTCCGCAGCAACTCCCGATTCGCGGCGGAGATGGGGGTCAAGACGACGGTCATCAACGGCAAGTTCAAGGTCGACACGCCGGCCGTGAAGGCGGCGCTCGATCAGGGGACGGCCGGCACGGGGCTCCAGACGGGGCACCGCGGCAAGCCCGCGCTCGTCTCCTGGCGGCCGGTCACGGTGCACCGGGACGCCGGCGGGGGCGGCAACGACCTCCGCTGGGCGCTCGTCTCCGAGATCGACGCGGTCGAGGTCCGGGAGCCGATCAGCCGGCTGCTGCGGCTCGGCCTGACCGTGTTCGGCCTGACGGCCGCCGCAGTCCTCGCCGTCTCCTCGCTCATCGCCCGGCGGCTGACCAGCGAGTCGCGCCGGCAGGCGACCCTCGTCGGCGGCATCGTCGACAACACGCACGCCCTGGCCAGCGCCTCCGAGGAACTGACGAGCGTCAGCCAGCAGATGAGCGCCGCGGCCGAAGAGACCACCGCCCAGGCCAACCTCGTGTCGGCCGCCGCCGAGCAGGTCAGCGGCAACGCCCGTACCGTGTCGGGATCGATCGAGAACCTCGTGGCCAGCATCCACGACATCGCCCGCAACGCCCAGTCGGCGGCGACGACGGCCCGCCAGGCGGTGGACATGGCGACCACGACTTCGACAACGATGAACGCCCTGGGCCACTCCAGCAACGAGATCGGCGCCGTCGTCAAGGTGATCAACTCGATCGCCGAGCAGACGAACCTCCTCGCCCTCAACGCCACGATCGAGGCGGCGCGGGCCGGTGAGGCGGGCAAGGGGTTCGCCGTCGTCGCCAACGAGGTCAAGGAGCTGGCCCGCGAGACGGCCAAGGCGACCGAGGATATCGGCGGCCGGATCGAGGGCATGCAGGGGGAGGCACGGCGGGCGGTCGAGGCGATCGCCGAGATCGGCTCCGTGATCGAGAAGATCGACGCCCTGCAGACGAAGATCGCCGCGGCCGTCGAGGAGCAGTCGGTGACCACCGGGGAGATCGGCCGCAACATCGCCGAGGCCACGACCGGCTCAGCGGAGATCGCCGAGAACATCGTCCAGGTCGCCCGGGCGGCACAGAGCACGGCCGAGGGGGCGGCCAACACGCAGGTCTCGTCGCAGGAACTGTCGCGGATGGCCCAGGCCCTGCAGCGGCTGGTCGAGGACTACAGGAAGTGATCCGCGCGGCACGGCCGAGGGCCGGACCGCCGCGGGGGAGAGCAGGATGCGGGCGCTCGTCGTCGACGACTCGAAGCCGGTGCGGAGCATCGTGGCACGGACGCTCCGTGAGCTGCGGTTCGACTGCACCGAGGCGAGCAACGGCGTCGAGGCCCTCGACGCGATCGCGGCCTCTGGCCCGCCCGACCTGGTGACGGTCAACTGGCACATGCCGGTCATGGACGGCCTGGAACTCGTCCGCCGGCTGCGGCGTGACCCGGCCCACCGCCACCTGCCGCTGCTCATGATCTCCACGGAGCACGAGCGGGAGCGGATCGCGCTGGCCCTGGAGGCGGGCGTCGACGACTACCTCGCCAAGCCGTTCACGCCCGCGTCGCTGGCCCGCAAGCTGGTGGCCATCGGCGTCTGCTCCGAGTCGGCGGCCGCGGGCCGGCGACCGATCCGTGTGCTCGTCTGCGACGACTCGCTGACGATCCGCACCGTCCTCACGACGACGCTCGGTGCGGACGCCGACCTGGAGATCGCGGGCACGGCGATCAACGGCCAGGCCTGCCTCGACGCGCTGGCCGCCGACCTGCCCGACCTCGTCGTCCTCGACGTCGAGATGCCGGTCATGGACGGGATCAGCGCCCTGCGCGAGATCCGCCGGCGGCATGCGAAGCTCCCGGTGGTGATGTTCTCGAGCCTCACCGAGCGCGGGGCGCAGGCGACGGTCGACGCGCTCCTGGCCGGCGCCAACGACTACGTCGCCAAGCCGGCCGGCCTCAATCCGGCCGAGGTCGGCGCCCGGATCCGCGACGACCTCGTCGGCCGGATCAAGGCCCTCGTGCCCCGGCTGCGCCCGGCGGCCCCCGAGGCACTCCCGCGCGGATCGACGCCGACGCCGCCGGCGCCGATCGTGGCACGGCCGCGGCCGGCGGGGATGCGCGCGCCGATCCGGGGCGTCGTGATCGCGGTCTCGACCGGCGGCCCGGCGGCTCTCGCCGAGATGCTGCCCGCCTGCGTGGCCGGGGCCGGCGTGCCGATCCTGATCGTGCAGCACATGCCGGCATTCTTCACGGCCCAACTCGCCGAGCGGCTGGGAAAGATCTGCGCCGTCCCGGTCCGCGAGGCGACCGACGGGATGCTGGTGACGCCGGGCACGGTGCTCCTCGCTCCCGGCGGCCGCCACATGGAACTTGTGGGTGATCCGCTCATGCCGCGGATCAGGCTCGGCGACGGACCGCCGGAGAACTCCTGCCGGCCGTCGGCCGACGTGCTCTTCCGCTCGGCGGCCCGGCTCTGGGCCGCCGGCACGCTCGGCGTGGTGCTCACCGGCATGGGTCGCGACGGCCTGGCGGGCTCGCGGGCGATCGTCGAGGCGGGGGGCGGCATCATCGCCCAGGACGAGTTTTCCAGCGTCGTCTGGGGCATGCCGGGCGAGGTCGTCCGCGCGGGGCTCGCCGACGCGGTGCTGCCCGTGGCGCAGATCGGCGTCGAGGTCGCCCTGCGGCTCAAGAGGCGCGGCTGACGCCGCCCCAGGGAACGCCCATGAAGGTCGCCGAGCCGCAGTTCGCCTATCTCCGCGACCTGCTCAAGCGCCGCACCGGAGTGTGCATCGACGATTCGAAGCATTACCTCGTCGTCGCCCGCCTCCTGCCGCTGGTGCGGCAGCGGAAGCTGCCGAGCATCGAAACGCTCCTCGACCGGGTCCGGCAGGGAACCGACAAGACGCTCGAGCCGCAGGTGCTCTGTGCACTGATGACGCACGAGACCTCGTTCTTTCGCGACCGGGCCCCGTTCGACACGCTCGTTCGGCTCATCACCGAGCTCGTGCCGCGCCGGGCTGCGAAGCGGCAGCTCGTCATTTGGTCGGCCGCCTGCGCGACCGGCCAGGAGCCGTACAGCATCGCGATGACGCTCCTCGAGCACTTTCGCGACCTGCTCGCCACGTGGCGTGTGCGGATCATCGCCACCGACTTCTCCGAGCAGGCCCTGGAGCGGGCCCGGGCGGGACTGTTCAGCGAACTGGAGACGGCCCGGGGGATGCCGCCGCCGATGCTGCACAAGTATTTCCGCCAGCTGCAGGGGAGCTGGAGCATCGTCCAGGAGGTCCGCCAGTTGGTGGAGTTTCGGCAGCTGAATCTCAACGCCGCCTGGCCGATCCTCCCGACCTGCGATGTGATCTTCCTCCGGAACGTGATGCTGTATTTCGACGTCCCGACGCGGGCGGCGCTCGTGCAACGGGTCCGCCGGCAGCTCGAGCCCGACGGCGGCCTGTTCCTCGGCGGCGCCGAGACGCTTATCGGCATCGACACCGGCTACGACCGCGTCGCCGGCGTCGGCTGCAGCTACTACCGACCCAAGGCCCGCGGCTGACGGGACCGCAGCGCGGTTCCAGCGCGAGACGCACCGGTCGGTCTCACCACTTCAAGCGATCTCCTCCTCGCCCGGACGACGTGGAGCCGGCCGTCGCAGTGGCGGGCGGCGATCTCCCTGACGATGCTCGTGAGTTCGGCGAAGTCGTCGTCAGCCTGGCGGCTGGCAACGACCTCGTGCTCCGGCAGCCGAGCGTCTCGGCCCGGCAATCCTTTATCCCGGGGTCCCGCCTGCGTGACTTACGGCTCCTGCGGAGGAGCCGACGTGAGCACGCGATGCAGCCGGTTCCACGGGCCCATGTCTTCCGCGAGTTCGCAGATCGGATGGAGCGTCCCTTCCAGGTACGCGACGTCGAGCCGATCGCCATGCCTGCGAACCACGCCTGCAGCGTCGAGCATGTCCTTGTCGCGACCGGAGAGCACCTTGAAGAGGATCAGGTCTTCCGGGCTGGGAAACGGAAGGCGGATGCCGAACAGTTCGTGGAAGCTTGCCCGCTCGTAGGTGGCGTCCTCGAAGGGCAGGGAGGCCGTGATCAGGTCGATCTGAAACCGCCCCCGCCGAAAGCGCAACGTCCCGGTGGCGGAGAGCCGCTCCCGCTCGACCTCTTCCCGAACCTCGAAGCCTGCAGCTGCAGCCCGGCCGATGAGTGACTCGGCCTCGGCCTGCGAGACGAACACGATCGCGTCGGCATCAGCCGTGGTTCGCGGCTCGCCCACGACCACGACCGCCAAGCCGCCGACGACCAGGAAACGAATTCTCTCCCCCTCGAGAAACGAGAAGGCGAACCGGCAGAAGTCGTCGAACTCACTCTCTGCCATCACGGCACGTCCAGCGACGGGCGGCGGCTTTGGCATCGATGCCCAACGCGATCGCGAGGCTGCGGGGGCGGTCGTGTTCCGGGAAGACCGCTAGCCGCATGAGGTCCGAGGTCAGGAGCGCCTCGCCGATCGCGATCGACTCCGCGACGCTCATCCGATGGAGCACGGCCCGGGCCTCCTCGTCGGCCTGAAGGCGATACACGGCTTCGTTGCGAATCATCACCACAGTATACCGCACCGGCGGGGCTCTGCTCGCGGCGTCACGCGGGATCCCTGATGCCGACATGCCGAGAGCCGCCCGCCCGCGACTCGGTGGCATCTCCTTCCTGCACCGCTTCGGCTCAGCGCTCAACCACCATGTCCACCTCCACGCCTCGAGTCACCGACGGCGTCTTCGTGCCGGCTGCTGCCGAAGCAGGGCGCGACGCACCGCCGACGTTCCTGCCGGCCCGGCCGATTACCGCCGCAGACTTGGCCGCGCTCACCGAGCGGGTGCGGCGTCGCGTGATCCGCTTCCTTCCGGCTCACTCGCCTGCTCGACGCCGCGGCCGCCGCCGACATGCGCGCCTGGGAGAACAGCGGGTTTTCGGTCGATGCGAGCGTCCGGATCACGCTCTTACCGCCCCAATTGCGTGTCTACAGCCAGCCTCTCGAACACTTGCTGAGATACTGCGCCCGGCCCCCCTTCGCGCTCGAACGACTGTCCGTGATCCGCGGCCCAGCCGGCCGGATCGCCCGCATCCGTTACGTGCTGCCCAGACACAAAGCCGCCAACTGGGTCGGGCCCGGCCGCTCGCGAACGTCCACGCGGCCGGGGGCCAATGGCGTCGTCGAGCTCACGCCGTTTGAGTTCCTCGACAGGCTCGCCGATCTCGTCCCGCCGCCGCTCTCGCCCGCTCGAGGCCCGCCGACCGACCAGGGCGAGCTCGTCCAGGCATCTGATACGGGTCACACTTGACCCTCGCGCGGTTCGCTGGTCGGGGTTACCCATGCCCCAGCGCCGGACGTTCGCGGATGCCATCGTGGCATCCGCTCACTCAGACCGGCCCGCGCTTCGGCATCCTGCCTTCGCTTGGCCGCTCAAGCCGGCTCCTGGGCCATGGGCAACCCCGCCCGATCCGATGGTTCAGCAGGATCGTTTGGGGCGCGAGGATCAAGTGGGCGCCGTATGACAAGGGCGACGTCTTCCGGGCATCGCCCGATGAGCTGCCCGCGATCGACATTCACAGCCTCTGAGCGGTGCCGGACGCGACCCCGGCCCAAGGCCCGCGGCGGATTGGTCGGCCCGGCATGATTCCCACCTTCGCGGGGACCGCATCACATCCCCACGGGCTCGAACTGCACCGCCGACCCAGCCGGCTTGCGAAGCTCGACCCGGATGGCCGGTTCGGAGCCGGCGGCCGGTGCATCCTGCGCGGCGGGGACCTGCACGCGCACCTGCACCTCGTGCCGGCCGGAAGAAACCGTGACCGGCACCTCCGCACGCGGGCCGACGACCTCCAGCGGCCGGCCGTCGAGAAACCAGCGGGCATCGGCCGGCCCCGCCACCGCGAGCAGGAGCGGGCCGGCCTGCGTGACGGCGATCTCCCCGCGCAGCACGACCGCCGCTGGCAGTGCAGGCCGCGAGGAGGCGGCACCGTTGTCGCCGGGCCCGCGGACCGCAGCCGCCGCCTCGGCAACGGGCAGCGACCCGTCGTGGTAGGCAAGGATCGTCGCCGCTGCAGCGGCGGGTGGTTTGTCCGGAGGACTCTGGGCCGCGGTGGCGCCATCGGCCGCAGCCACCAGCCAGCGCTGGATCGTCGGCGCCGCGGGCAACGCATAGCGGCCCGGCCGGCCGAGCTCGGCGAGGAATTTCACGAGGTCGAGGAGTTCATCGCGCGTCAGCAACCGTGTCAGCCCCTGCGGCATCAGCGAGCGGCCCTCGGCCTCCTCCTCGATCTCCTCCACCGGGATCGTGATCAGCCGGCCGGTCGCGTCGCGCAGGTTCAACCGCTCGGCGTTGCGATCCACGACGATGCCGGTGAACGCCTCCCCCTGCGCGGTGACGATGACGCGGGTGATGTACTGCTCCTTGATCGCCGCGTCCGGATCGAGCACGGCCGCGGCGAGATACTCGACCGGGGAGATCGACCCGATCGTCGTCAACTCCGGCCCGATGACGCCCCCGGCCCGGTTGATCGCGTGGCAGGTGGTGCACTTGAGCTCGGCACGGCGGAAGACCCGCTCGCCGCGGACCGCATCGCCCAGGCCGGCCGCGTCGGCGGCGATGCGCCGAATCTCATCGGCTGACGGCGGCCCGGCCGCGGCCGCCACGCCGGCAGCGGCAGCGAGCACGCCGGTGAGTTCCGCGTCGGAACGGCCGGCCCCGTCGAGGTGCCGCAGCGCCAGCTTCGCCGTGTCGGCGTTCAGCGGCCGCTGCGCCAGCTTCGCTCCAAGCAGCGCTGGCCCCTTCTTCAACTGCAGGAAGGCGTCGAGCACATCCCCGATCCGGTCGCCCGGGCCGGCCTCGGAGAGTGTTCCGGCCGCCGCGCCCGCCGCCGACTCCGGAGCCACCTTCGCGTAGGCCGCCACCGCCTGCAGCCGGACCCGCATCGAGGGCGCCTCGCGGCCGGTCAGTTCCTTGAGCAGGTCGCGGGCCGCCGGATCGTCGAGGGCCGCGAGGTCGCCGGCCGCGCCGCGGATCGACTCGTCGTCGGCCCGCGGATCGAGGAGCACCCGGCGCAGGTTGGCCGTGACCGAGGCTACCTGCCAGATCGCCCCCAGCCGGCGCAGGCCGCGCTCCAGCCGCTGGTCGGCCCCTGCCGCGGCGCTGTCGAGCAGCCGCTCGAGCGCCGGCCCCTCGCCCGCAGGTCGCAGCTTGCGGGTGGTCGCCGCATCGACGAGCGATTCCACGATCGTCCCCTTGAGATCGGCCGGCTGGTCGCCCGCGGCGAGGAACGTCTCGAACACGAAGGCCAGGTCGGCCGCGTGGCCATGCTGGCAGATGAGTTCGACCGCGAACGGCACCTGCTGCTGCGGCACCTGCCCCGCTCGCAGCCGATCGACGAGCGGCTTCACCGACAGCGAGGGGGCCGCCGGATCGGGATGCCCGCCGGGCACCGGCGCTGGTACGGTCGTTGTGGCCGCAGTCATCGCGGCACGGATGCGATCATCGAGCGTCGCCCACGTCTCGCGCACGACGTACCGCAGATGCTCGTCGAGCGGCTGCGTGACCGCATCGGCGGCGATCTCGAGCGCCCGCGGGGCGTCCGCGCCGCGGAAGAAACTCGCCGCCCGCACCGTCTCCAGGCGAACCCGCGGATGCTCGTCGCGGACGGCCTTGCCCAGCCGGTCGAGCGGGTCGGCGAGCCGGTCGCGCCACAGGCCGAGCACCCGCACCGCCGCCGCCCGGGCCCGCGGCTCGGGCGAGGCGAGCACCCGGTCGAGCAGCCGCGCGTCGACGTCGTCGTGCTGCTGCCGCAGCCAGAGCATCTCCAGCCGCTGGTGCTCGCCGTCGGCGGCATCGGCTCCGAGAGCGGCGAGCCGCGCGTCGGCGGCCGCGCGAACCGCGGCCGCGTCCCGGCTGCGAAGCTCCATCCGCACGCGGCTGCAAGTGCGGTCGTCGGGCGCCGCGCAGAGCAGGTCGATCAGTTCCGAGGTCGGCCGGCCGACGATCCGGGCTGGCGTGACGAGCGGCCTGTGGGTCGAGTGCACCCGCCAGATCCGCCCGCGGGAACGGTCGCGGCTCGGGTCGCGGATCGAGTGCTGCATGTGGCCCACGAGGGGGTTGTACCAGTCGCAGATGTAGAGCGATCCGTCGGGGCCAAACTCCAGGTCCACCGGCCGGAAGTTCGGATCGCTGGACGAAAGCAGCGGGTCGGCCGCCTGCCCGGCCACGGCCGAGCCGTCGTCCCGCAGCCGGTAGCGGAGCACACCCTGGAAGCCGATCACGTTGCAGAGCAGATAGTCCCCCTGCATGTCGTCGGGAAAGTTACCGCTCGACACGAGCTCGCAGGCCGCCGTCGGTCGCCACTGCTTGGGGAACAACTGCGGCGCGGTGCCGTGCTTGCGCGGATAGTCGACGTCGCCCGAGATCGTGGCCCCGAAGTAGTTGAACCCCGGCGAGGCGTCGGCGACGTAACTCTGCCCCCAGCGGTCGAAGACGTGCCCCCACGGATTGGCGAACCGGTAGGAGACGAAGACGCCGAGCCGGCCGGTCCGCGGCTCGTAGCGGAAGACGCCGCCATCCGCCAGCCGCACCGGCCCGTAGGGGGTCTCGACCTGCGAATAGAGGAACGTCCCCTCCTGCATGTAGAGTCCGCCCCCCTGGTCCCAGGCGAAGGCGGAGATCGCATGGTGGCTGTCGGCGGAGTCGAAGCCGTGGAGGATCAGGTCGCGACGGTCAGCCCGATCGTCGCCGTCGCTGTCGCGGAGGAACATCAGGTTCGGCTGCTGGGCGACGTAGGCCCCGCCGTCGCCGAGCTCCAGCCCAGTCGGCAGCGAGAGGCCGGCGGCGAACACGGTCCGCTTGTCGGCCCGGCCGTCGCCGTCGGTGTCCTCGAGGATCAGGACCTTGTCGTCGGACGGCTCCCCCGGGAGGAGCTGCGGATAGGAGGGCATCGTGCAGACCCAGAGCCGGCCGCGGGCATCGAAGGCGATCTGCACCGGCTTGGCCAGTTCGGGGAACTCGACCTCGGAGGCGAACAGGCTGACCGCGAACCCGTCGGCCACCTGCATGAGCGCCCGCGATTCCTCCGGCGTCGTCGGCGGGATCGGCGTGGTGACGTTGGTGGGGATCACCGGCAGCGTGCCGGCCTCCCGGTCGTCGACCGCGGCCGGCACGGGCCGCCCCTGGGCGATGGTCCAGATTCGCCGGTCGCGCAGGGCCGTCATCGCCCGCAGCTTGGCGAACTCCGGCGGGAAGTTGACGCTCCCGAACGGGTTGCGCCGGCCGCCGTAGATGTAGCAGCCGTTCACCGCCCGCAGGTCGTGGAAGAACGTCGTATTTTTGTCGTTCACCGCCGCGCGGAGCGGCTCGAGGGAGTCGCGCCAGGTGGCCGGAACGGCGCCGATCCGCGGCGGGCCGGCGGCGGCGGGCGCCGCGAACAGCGCCCGGTCGAGCAGTTCGGCCACCTGCCGATCCCCCCATTCGTCGAGGTGGACGCCGTTGAACGTCCACGGCCGGGCGGCCTCCGCCATGCCGCGCCGCGATGGCGTGAAGAGATCGACGAACCGCACGCCATGGGTGGCGGCAACCTCGCGCATCGCGGCCGTGTACCGCTCGAGGTCGGGGTTGGTGCGGGAGCCGTCGGGGAGGAAGCGGCTCTTCAGATTCTCGTGGGCGATCGGCGAGCAGAGGACCACGGTCGGCGGCCGCGTGCCATTGAACGGCGTGGTCGTGACCTCGCCGAGCCAGCGGTCGAGGTCGGCCCGGAACCGCGGCAGGCCCGCCGCGCCGGCGAACGACTCGTTGAAGCCGAACATCGCCACGAGGACGTCCGGACGATGGTCGGCGAGCGTGTGGCCGTGGGCGGCGAAATTCTGCGATCGGGGGCGCAGGTCGACCTCGTCCGCCGACCAGCCGAGGTTGCGGACGACGAGTTCGTGCCGCGGGAAGCGGTCGTGGAGGAGCGTCTCCCAGTGACCGAAGTATTGCATCCGCTCCGCGAGCGTGTTGCCGACGATCACGACCCGGGCGTGCGGCTCGATCTGCAAGGGCCCCGACGGCTCCGCCGCCGCACATGACAGCGGGACGACCAGGGCGATCGCCGCCGCGACCAAGGCCGCCGACAGGCGCGGCCGCGCGGTGGATGACGACCCGCTGGCAATGGAAAACGACCGCGATGTTCCGTTCATGATGCTCACGCCCCCAGGAGTGCCGCCGCAGCCCGACCCGGATCGGGCTGCACGAGGAGCGACTCCCCGACCAGCAGCGCGTCGACCCCGGCCGCCGCCAACCGCTCCACGTCGGCCCGCGTGCGGATGCCGCTCTCCGCCACGAGCAGCACGTCGTCCGGCACCTGCTCGCGCAGCCGGAGGACGTGGCCGAGATCGGTTTTCATCGTGCGCAGGTCGCGGTTGTTGACGCCGACGAGCGTGGCCCCGAGGTCGAGGACGCGCGGCAGGTTGGCGGCGTCGTGGAGTTCCACGAGCGGCGTCATGCCGAGGTCGAGGACGGCACGGTACAGGCTGCGCAGCCGGCAGTCGTCGAGGCACTCGGCGATGAGCAGCACGGCGTCGGCACCGTGGGCCCGGGCCTCCGCCACCTGGTAGGCGTCGACGACGAACTCCTTCCGCAGCACCGGCAGCGGCACGGCGATCCGCGCCGACTCGAGGTCGACGAGGCTGCCGCCGAAGCCGGGGCCGTCGGTGAGGATCGACAGGCAGGCGGCGCCGGCCGCGGCGTAGCCGCGGACCACCTCCTCGACGGTCGCGCCGGGGCGGATCTCGCCGGCTGACGGGCTGCGCCGCTTGAACTCGGCGATCAGCCTCGTGCCCGGTGCCGAGACGGCCGCGAAGAAGTCGCGGACCGGCGGCGCGGTGGCCAGCCGTCCCTCGAGCGCAGCCGTCGGCACCCGCTGCCGGGCGGCCTCGACCTCGCGGCGCTTGCGGACGACGATCTCGTCGAGAATGGTCACGGCGGGCTTCCGGAGGCCGACACACTATACCCCGCGCGCGACGCGCCGGCCGCCGGCGGCCGGCGGCCGCGGGCCGGTCGTGACGGCTGCGCTGATCCCGCGGCCAGATCGGGCATGCACCCCGCCGGTCGGGCGGTCTCGGTGCCCCGCGTGCCGGCCGCACGGCGCCCGATCGCGAACTACGGTTCCCTCGCCGGTGGGATGTCGTGGCCCATCGAGAACGTGGTGGAGGCGGGATGTTCGACGCGTTGGCAGCCGCGCTGATCGCGGCCTGGTTCGTGGCCGGCACGTGGCTCGTGATCGGCTCGGTCGTCGGCCGCCGATCGTAGCGACCCCGGTTCGGAGCCGGGATTTCGCGATTGGGCGGACCGCCCCGGGCTGGTACCCTCCCCACCCCGCTTCGGAGGCCCGGCCCATGATCTGCCCGCATGCATGGCGAATCGTGCATCTTGTCTGCGCCTGCGTCCTCGCCCTCGGCGGTCGGGCCGCGACGGCGGCGGACCGTTCCTGCACGATGCGGGTGGAGAGCGACCTGTTCGCCGATGGCGCGGACGCGCCGGTCGCCCGCAGCCTGACCCTCTTCGAGAACGGGGTCGCCTGGGACTTCCTCGAACTCTCGACGCCGGGCGAAGGCACGGCCGCCGACACGCCGACGCTGCAGCTCGCCGAGATCGTCCTGCACGATCCGGCCCGGCAGCGGGTCGTGGTCATCGATCCGCAGCGCGACGTGAAGACGCAGGTCGAGACGCTGCGGCTGGAGCGACTCAGCGTGTCGTTGGCCCGTTGGGCCCGCAACGCCGACGACCGGCTCGTGCGCTGGGCCGGCGGCCCGGACTTCGACGCCGGACTCACCGAGAAGACGGACGAGCTGGAACTGGTCGGCCCGCGGGTCCGCTACGCCGTCGCCTACGGCGCAGCCCCGTCGCCGGAGGCCGCCGCCATGTATCGTGAGTTCGCCGACACGGCCCTCCTGCTCAAGGCGCTCCTGCACCCCGGCGGCATCCCGCCGTTTCCGCGGCTGGCCCTCAATCGTCGGCTGGAGGCGGCCGATGCGATCCCGGCGGAAGTCACGCTGGAGATCGACCCGAAACTCGCGCTCCTGCCGGGCGCGAGCCGACTGCGGTCCGTGCACCGCACGCACCCACGGCTGCTGGCGGCCGACGCCAAGCGGATCGAGGAGGCACAGACCAGGATCGCATCGGCAGCCAGCGTGGACATCGCCACGTTCGTCGACCGCGGCCAGGACTCAGACCGCGGCCGGGACTGACAGGCCCCGGCGCCCAGCGGTCCGGAACTGCACCGCGGCCCGGCGCGGAGGCATGACCCGCACAGGCCGTCCGGTCGGTGCGGCTTCGCAGCCGGACAAGAAAGTCCGCCTGACCGGACGATATCTCCCTTGTCCCACGTCTTGCCTAACCGGTCATCTCGGGGCGGGTTCAGGGCGGGACGGGAGCGGGGGTCGCCGGTCCACGACGGCGGCATGCCGCGGCCATCGGGCCGAGGCAAAGTGATTGACATCTGTACATATGCCCGCTAGATTCAGCGAATTCACTTCATCCATCAAGAACGGAGGCTCTCGATGCTCGTGCTTTCAAGGAAGCAGAACGAACGGATTCGGGTGGGAGACTCGGTGGTCGTGACGGTAGTACGGGTCAGTGGCGACAAGGTGCGTATCGGGATCGAGGCGCCCTCCAACGTCCGGGTGCTGCGGGACGAACTGGAGGATGAGAGCGTGGGCACGGTGACGCTGGAGCCGACCGCGGAACTGCCGATTCCGCGGCTCTTCGGCTTCGCGGGCTGACCCAGCGTGGCTCCCGCCGCCGCCACCGGGAATACCGCCGTCCCGGAAGCAACAGGGCCGTCGCAGTCACCATGGCGCGGGTGGCTGCGACGGCTCACGCGGCGCGATGGCCTGCGACGGCTCACGCGGCGCGGGTGGGTCGTCGGCGGCGCCGTCCTCACCGTGCTCGTCGTCACGCTCGGCCACGTGCCGCGGTTCTATCGCGGCTGTCGCCAGGGGAGCGACGCGGACGGCCGACGCCTGATCTCGAAGGTCGCCACGCTCGGCTCCGCGATCGGCCGGCCTGGCCGCTGGGGTTCTGCGCTGACCGAGGAGGAGATCAACGGGTGGCTGCGGACCGATCTCCCGCGCAACCACGCCGGCCTGCTTCCGGCTGGCGTGACGCACCCGCGGATGGCGCTGGCGAACGACGTCGTCCGCGTGGGTGCCAGGCTCGGGTGGGGCCCGGTCGCGACGGTCGCATCGGCAGACCTGAAACTCGATCCGCTCGACGCCGGCCGGCTGCGGGCCGACGTACTCGCGGTGCGGCTGGGAGCCCTGCCGCTCCCCAGCGGCCCCGTCGTCCACGCCCTGGGCCGCTGGCTGACCACGGTCGGGCTGCCGAATGAACTGCGCCGGCTGGATGGCAGGACCGCGATTGTGGTCTACATTTCAGGGGCCGGCGAGGCGGCCGGGAAGGTCCACCGTCTCGACGCGCTCGACGTTCGGGACGGTGAGCTGCTCTTCGCGGGCGAAACGCTCCCAGCGCCGGAGTCGCAGCGCCGCTGACCCGGCGGACAGGTCGCGGTGGTCGGGTTCGGGCACGAGGCGGACGCAGGAGGCGGCGACATGGCACGAATCAGGTTCCTCGGGGCGGCAAGCGTGGTGTCGGGATCGCGGCACCTCGTCGAGGGGGACGAGGCCCGCGTGCTCGTCGACTGCGGGCTGTTCCAGGGGGAGAAGGAGCTCCGCGAGCGGAACTGGGACCGGTTCGCCGTTCCCCCGGACTCGATCGACGCGGTCGTGCTCACGCACGGCCACATCGACCACTCCGGCTGGCTGCCCCGGCTGGTGCGCGACGGCTTCAAGGGCACGATCTGGACCTCCCCCGCCACCGCTGATTTGCTCGGCATCCTCCTGTACGACTCCGCCAAGTGCCAGGCGGAAGACGCTGAATACGCCAACCGCAAGGGCTACGCCAAGCACCACCCCGCCCTGCCGCTGTACGAGGAACGCGATGTCGACCGCGCCCTGCGGCTGGTCCGCAAGGTGTCGCGCGAGGAGTGGTTCGATCCGGCCGGCGGGTTCCGCTGCCGGTTCCACGAGGCGGGCCACATGCTGGGCAGCTCGTTCGTCGAGATGGAGGTGGCGACCGCCGGCAGCAGCCCGAAGCGGATCGTTTTCTCCGGCGACGTCGGCCGGTACGATGCGCCGCTCTACAAGGACCCGATCGGCCCGCCCCCCTGCGACTACCTGCTCTGCGAGAGCACCTACGGCGACCGCGACCACACGCCGAGCCGGCCGCTCGACGAGCTCGAGAAGGTCACCAAGGAGGCAATCGCCCGCGGCGGCCTGATGCTCGTGGCCTCGTTCGCCATCGGCCGCTGCCAGCAGCTCGTCTACCTGCTGCGGACGCTGATGGCCGCCGGCCGGCTGCCCGAGGTGCCGGTGTGGGTCGATTCGCCGATGGCGGTCGACGCCATGGAGGTGTTTCGCCGGCACGGGACGGAGCACGACTTCAGCGAGGCGAAGATGCAGGGCGTCGCGGAGTCGCTCGCCAGCCCGTTCGTGCGCATGGCGAAGACGGCCAACGAGTCGAAGGCGATCAATAGCCACGACGGCCCCGGGATCGTCATCGCCTCCAGTGGCATGATGAACGGCGGTCGGATCCTCCACCATCTGTCGCGCCGGCTGCCCGACCCGAAGACGACCGTGCTCGTGGCGGGATTCCAGGCGGCTGGCACCCGCGGCCGGAGCCTCGTCGACGGCGCCCGGTTCCTCAAGATCCACGGCCGTGACATTCCTGTGAAGGCGGCCGTCCGCCGCGTCGATGCCCTCTCCGGTCACGCCGACCGCAGTGAGATCGGCCGCTGGCTCGCCGACCTACCGGCGCCGAAGCGGACGTTCCTGATCCACGGCGAGCCGCCGGCCGCCAACGGCATGGCCGAGTTCCTGCGCACGACCCGCGGCTGGACCGTGCAGGTGCCGAAGATCGGCGACACCTTCGAGCTGGAAACCTGACCGCGCATTCCCTTCCCCACTGCGAGCCCCACCATGGCGAAGAAACCGCGACCCGCTTCCCCTGCCGCCGGCCAGCCGGCCACGTCCCCTGCCGGTGAGCCGAAGCCGAAGGCCTGCAGCATCCTTCCCGACACCGTGCTCGGCGACGACGTGGCCCTCGTCGCGGAAAACATGGAGCGGATCCTGTCCGCGCCGAGCTACTCGCTGGCGATGGAGGATCCGGCCCTCCTCCAGAAGGTCGAGATGCGTGGCGTGCGGATGCTGCTCGAGCTCGGCAAGCCCGAACTCGCACTCCAGGCCGACAACATCGTCTCCACGGTGATCGTCTTCGGCGGCACGCAGATCGTCGAGCGGGGCGCGGCCACCCGCCGGCTCTCCGAGGCCCGCCGCGCCGCCGACGCCGCGCCGCACGACAAGCGGCTCACCCGCGAGCTGGACCGCAGCCGGCGGCTCCTCGACTTCAGCCACTTCTACGACGAGGCCCGGGAGTTCGCCCGCATCGTCTCGATCGACAACCAGTGCGACGACAAGCGCGACTACGTCGTCGTCACCGGCGGCGGCCCGGGGATCATGGAGGCCGCCAACCGCGGCGCCTTCGACGTCGGCTGCAAGTCGATCGGGCTGAACATCAAGCTTCCCGCCGAGCAGCAGCCCAACCCGTTCATCACGCCCGAGCTGTGCTTCCAGTTCAAGTATTTCGCCCTGCGGAAGTTCCACTTCATCCTCCGCGCGGCGGCGGTCGTGCTCTTCCCCGGTGGCTTCGGCACGCTCGACGAGATGTTCGAGACGCTCACGCTCCGGCAGACGCACCGCATGCAGCCGGTGCCGATCATCCTCTACGGCCGCGACTACTGGTCGAAGGTGGTCGACTTCCAGCACCTCGCCGACTGCGGTGTGATCAGCGACGCCCACCTCGACCTGTTCACCTACGCCGAGACGCCGCTGGAAGCCTGGGAGCAGATCCTCGCCTTCCACGCCCGGCCGCATCCGGCCTGACGAAAAAGCGGCACGCATTCCGAGCAGCAGGCGGCCCATGCCCGACCATCCACCCGGACTCGATCTCACCCCCGGCACCGTCGCGGCGGCGACCGGGCAGGTGGCGCTCGTCCTCGGCGGCACGGGCCGGCTGGGTTCGGCCGTGGTCCGGAGCCTGGCCGGACGCGGGTTTTCGCTCGCGATCCATGGTCATCGCGGTCTGGTGGCGGCCCGCGCCGCCGCCGAGTCGCTCACGGCGGCCGGGCTGCCGAGCCTCGCCGTGACGGCGAACCTTCGCGACGAGGGGGCGACCCGGACCGCCGTGCACCGCGTCGCCGGTCACTTCGGCCGGCTCGACGTGCTCGTGAACTGCGCCGGGATGCACCGGGCGGTCGCGATCGACGACCTCTCGGCCGACGACCTGCATGCCCACTACGACGTCAACGTGGTCGCCCCCTTCCTGGCGGCGGCCGAGGCGGGCCGGCTGATGGCACGACAGCCGGACGGCGGCGCGATCGTGCTCGTGGCCGCCGGCTGCTCCGGCAAGGTTCCGCCGGGTGCGACGGCGGCGCTTGCGAGTCAGGCCGCCGTGCCCGTGCTGGCACGGGCGCTGGCCGGCGAATATGCGACGATCGGCGGTCCGGTCAGGGTGAACTGCGTCCTCTGGAACGGGTCGGCCGAGAGCGGCCCGGAGCCGACCCCGGTCATCGACGCGACCGCGCAGGCGATCGTCGCGATCGTCGAGAATCGCGGCCTGTCGGGAAGTTGCCTGACGCTGTGACGGGCCGGCGTCAGGACCGCTCGAGCGGCAGGCGGATCGTGAACGTCGTGCCGACCTGCGGCTCGCTCTCCACGCCGATCGTGCCGGCGTGGGCCTGGACGATGTGCTTGACGATCGCCAGCCCGAGGCCGGTACCCCCCTGGGCGCGGCTGCGGGCCTTGTCCACGCGGTAGAACCGCTCGAAGAGCCGCGGCAGGTGCTCGGCCGCGATGCCGCAGCCCTGGTCGCGGACGCGGATCGACAGGCCACCCGGATGCCCGGCACCGTCCGGCGCCCGCGCCGCCGCCAGCCAGATCGTCTTGCCGGGATCGCTGTACTTGATCGCGTTGTCGACGAGGTTGATGAGCGCCTGCTCGAGCAGCGGCGGATTGACCTCCGCGACCAGGTCCTCCGGACAGGCGCACTCCACCGCGATCCCCCGCTCGGCCGCCCGCGGCTCGCAGTCGGCGACCGCCGCGGCGAGCAGGTCGGCGATCCGCGCCTCCTCCAGCGGCAGGTTGCCCGCCCCCTCGCGCTGCTCGATCCGCGACAGGGCGAGCAGGTCCTCGATGATCGCGGCCAGCCGGTCGGACTGGCGGGCGATGATCCCGAGGAACCGTCGGTTCGCCTCCGGGTCGTCCGCCGCACCGTCGAGCAGCGTCTCGACGAACCCCTTGATCGAGGCGATCGGCGTCTTCAGTTCGTGCGACACGTTGGCCACGAAGTCACGGCGCACGTTCTCCAGCCGCTGCACGTCGGTGACGTCGTTGAGCACGATCACCGCGCCTCCCTCGCCGGAGGCATCGCGGAGGGCGGTGCCGCGCAGGCGGATCGTTCGGTCCCGGACTCCGTGGATGACGAGGTCGTCCTCCACCGGCTCCCGGCAGTCGATGGCCCGCAGCGCGAACCGACGCAGGTCGGGGTTCCGCACCACCTCCTGCAGCGAGCGGCGGGCCACGTCGTCGAGGTCGAGGCCGAGCAGGTCGGCGGCGGCCCGGTTGATGCCCACGATCCGCTGTCGGGCGTCGATGGCCAGCACCCCCTCGATCATGCTCCCCAGCACCGCTTCCTGCTGCGTGCCCTGGCGGCCGATCGTGATCCCGCGCTCGACGAGCTGCTCGCGCAGCCCGGCGAGCGCCGCTGCGAGGTCGGCGAGTTCGGCCGACTCGGCGGCCGGCAGCGGCGCTTCCACGTCACCGGCGGCGAGACGGCCGGCGGCGGTGGACAGTTCCCGGATCGGTTGGGCGGACCGGCGGGCGAGCAGATATCCGGCGCCGAGGGCGGCGAGTCCGCAGGCCACGGCCCCGACGAGGAGCGTCCGCTGGCCGCGGCCGAGCGCCTTGTCGAGGCCCGTGGAGACGTCGGTGACGCGCAGGATTGATCGTTCAGCGCCCGACGGCTCGAGCGGCACGGCAAGGGCCAGCAGCCTGCGGCCGCTGGCGACATCGTAGTGGCTCGCGGCGGCCGGCCTGCCCGTCCGCGTCGCCTCCACGACCTCCGGCTCGGCGGCCGCGCCGCCCGCCGGTGCGGTGCTCGTTTCGTCGGCCGTCGTCGCCACGACCGCCCCATCGCGGCCGAGGATCTCGATCACCATCCGCCCCTGCCTGTGCTGTCGCGCCGCCTCGAGAAACGCGCCGGGGGTGACCTGTTCACCCTTCGGCAGCAGTTGGGCCACGCGGTCGGCGACGTCGAGGAGCCGGCGCCGCTGTGCCTCCTCGGCAAGCCGGGCGAGCTGCACCGACGACAGCCAGAAGCAGCCCGCCAGCAGGGCGGCGACGAGGCCACACCAGCCCGCGAAGATGTGCCAGACGAGCGGTGTTCGGGGCATGCTGGGGCGGTTGCCGCTCGAGGATCACGCCCGGAACCGGTAGCCGACGCCACGCACGGTCTCGATGTAGTCGCCAAACAAACCGAGCTTCTTGCGGAGTCCGGCGACCTGCACGTCCACCGACCGCTCGGTGACCGGATAGTCCTCTCCCTTCACCGCGTCGACGATCTGCGTCCGCGTGTAGGCCCAGCCGGGACGCTTGGCGAGGAACTGGAGGAGGGCGAACTCCGTGTAGGTGAGTTCCAGCGGCGCCCCGGCAAGCGTCACCTCGTGGCGGCCGGGATGAATGGACAACTTGTGGACGTCGATCGTCGTCTCCTGCTCGGCCCGGCGCTGGGCCCCCTTGCGGCGCAGCAGGGCGCGGACGCGGGCCGTCAGCACCCGGGGGCTGAACGGCTTGGCGATGTAGTCGTCGGCACCGCGCTCCAGCCCGGCGATCATGTCGCTCTCCTCGCTCTTGGCGGTGAGCATGATGATCAGCACCTCGCGGGTCTTCGACTCCGCCTTGAGCCGGCGGCAGACCTCGAGGCCGTCCACCGCGGGAAGCATCAGGTCGAGCACGATCAGGTCCGGGGGCTCGCGCCGGGCCGACCGCAGGGCATCCTCGCCGCTGTCGACGCACTCGACGACGTAGCCCTCCTTGGTGAGGTTGTAGCGGACGAGTTCGAGCAGGTCCTCCTCGTCGTCCACGACGAGGATCCGCGGCGGATCGGAATCCGGCTGGGTGGCCTTCCCCTTGGCGGGAGTCGGTCTGGCGTATTCGCCCTGGTTCGGCATGACGCTGGAAAACCCCGGTGACGGCGATGCACCCCTGCATCGCCGCCGGATTATCGCCGCCGGCCGCGGATCGTGAAAGCGTGAGAATTCGGTGAGACCTGACGCCGCCGGGCCGGTCTGGGGGCAGTCCCAGACACAAGCCTTGACGCCTTGACTTTGTGCCATGCGGGCCAGCCACCACAGATGGGCAAGGTGGCTCAGAAGCTTGCGCAGCCTTCCTCGATTCGTTGGCTGGCACCTCTGCTATTTGGAGAGAGCAGCACCGTTTTCCTCGCAGGATTCACGCCGGCTTGGAGGCTGGAACGCCGGCCGCGGTGGCGGCCGCAGCCAGTCTGGCGTCGAGCGTTGCCAGCGGAAGGCCATGCCTGAGCGCGAGCTCCAGGTAAGTCGCGTCATAGACCGAGAGTCGGTGCGATCGGGCCAGATGCAACGATTGCAGCCATGCCCGACTCGCCGTCTCGTCATCCAGAGCGATCGGAAGGGCTGCGAGCAGGCGCAGGAATGTCGTCACCTTGGCCTCCGTCGCACGGCTTCGCTGGCCACCTACGCCGGCTCCCTGGGCATGGGCAACCCCTCACGGATTCCGCCGTCAAAAACGTCAACTACAATGTGCTCTCGGCAGGAAAAGCCGCGTCAGAATCGCCGGCCTTCCTCGATCAAGTCGCGAATCGTCACGCCTTTCCCGAGTGTGTTGCCTCGCCTCAGCGCCTTGATTTCGGCAATCACTGCCGTGACGTCTTTGGCAGCCTCGTCAGGTGGCGGCGTCAGCAGGGCAGCGGGGCGGCCGTGGCGGGTAATCAGAATGCGTTTTCCCTGCGCCACCTGGTCGAGCAGTTCGGAGAAATGGGTTCTGGCTTCGTAATCGCTGATCGACGACATGCAGCCGGCACGTCGAGCTGGTTCGTGAGCGTCACGACAGCAGGAGCTCGACGTCCTCGGCCGTCAGGCTGCCGATCATCCCCTCGTCGGCGCGGACGATCGAATCGGCGAGGTCGCGTTTCCGGTCCTGAAGGGCCACGATCTTCTCCTCCACCGTGTCGCGGGCGATGAGCCGGTAGGCGAACACCCGCCGCGTCTGCCCGATGCGATGCGCCCGATCGACGGCCTGGGCCTCCACCGCCGGATTCCACCACGGATCGAGGATGTAGATGTAGTCGGCGGCGGTCAGGTTGAGACCCTGGCCCCCCGCCTTGAGGCTGACGAGAAACAGCCGGCAGTCCGGATCCTCCTGGAAGCGGGCGACCCGGGCCTGGCGGTCGGTCGTGCGGCCGTCGAGATACTCGTAGACGATGCCCCGCTCCTCGAGCTGCCGGCGCAGGATGGCGAGGAAGCTGGTGAACTGGCTGAAGACGAGCACCTTGTGCCCCTCGTCGATCACCTCGTCGAGCTGCGCGAGCAGCGTCTCCAGCTTGGCGGCGGGATCGGTGATGCGGGCCGCGTCCACGAGACCCGGATGGCAGGCCGTCTGCCGCAGGCGCAGGAGGGCCTCGAGGACGGCGATCCGCGACCGGCCGATCCCCATCCGGCCGATGCGGCCGGTGAGCTCGCGCCGGTAGTGCTCGCGCAGCTCGTCGTAGGCCTTGCGCTGCGCCTCGCCGAGTTCCACGAACAGCGTCTGCTCCGTCTTCTCCGGCAGATCGGAGAGCACCTGGGCCTTCGTGCGGCGCAGCAGGTAGGGGCGGACGGCACGGGCCACGACGTCGGTGCTGCCCCGGCCGTCGGCGAGGAACTTTCGCAGCCGGGTGGCGCTGCCGAGCTGGCCCGGATTGAGGAACTCGAAGATGCTCCACAACTCGCCGATGTGGTTCTCGACCGGCGTGCCGGTGAGCGCCAGCCGATGCCGGGCACGGAGCAGCCGGCAGGCCTTGGCCGCCTGGCTGGCGGCGTTCTTGATCGACTGCGCCTCGTCGAGCACGACGTAGTCGAACTCGATCTCGCGGTGCCGGACGATGTCGCGTCGTAGCGTGCCGTAGGTCGTGATCACCAGGTCCTGGCCGGTGAGGTCGTCGAGGACCTCCGTCCGCGCGGTGCCGGTGAGGTTCGCCACCCGCAATTCCGGCGCGAACCGCTTCGCCTCCTCGATCCAGTTGAAGACCAGACTCTTGGGAACGACGACCAGCGACGGCCGCTGGGCGATCCCCGTCTCGCGGACGATGGCCAGCCGGCGGACGAACATCGCCAGCACCTGGATCGTCTTGCCGAGGCCCATGTCGTCGGCGAGGCAGCCGCCGAGGCCGAGCCGCTCCAAGAACGTGAGCCAGCCGAGCCCCTCGCGCTGGTAGTGGCGGAGCGTACCGCGGAATCCCTCCGGCTCGTCCTCGGCCTCCGGCCGCTCGCCGCTGGCGAGCTCCGCGCGGAGTTTCTCGAACGCCTCGTCGACGTGGGCCCGGGGCTGGCCGGCGAGCAGCGCGTCGAGCAACGCCACCTGGATGCGGCCGTACCGCAGCCGGCCGTCGTGCCGCTGGGCGAGCGCGGCCAGCGGGGCGAACTGGGCGATGAGCGACTCGGGAAGGATGCCGACCGAGCCGTCGGCCAGCGTCAGCGACCGGTCGCCGCGGGCCAGGGCCTCGAGGAGCGCCGGAAAATCGGCCGACACGCCGCCGAAGTCCACATCGGCCGAAAGCTCGAACCAGTCGATGCCGCTGGTGACGTTCCACGACACGCTCCCCGCCGGGCGATACCGGCGGCCCGCCACCTCGACGGCCCAGCCGCTGGACGCGAGTTGGGCCACCGAGCCGTCGAGCCGGTTGCGGGCGATCTCCACGTGGTGCGGCCCGGCCCCTTCGTCGAGCGACGTGCCGCGCGGCGGCGTGACCCCATGCCGCGGCAGCACCGCCAGCGCCTCCCGCTCCGCGACTCGGTCGCGGCGCACGAAGATTCGCCGGGCCGGATCGGCGGCGCCGCCGGCGGGATCATCGGCGGCGATCTGGATGCCGGCGTAGTCGAACCAGATTCGGCCGGCGAGCTGGACCCGCGGCTGGCTGCGGCGCTTCGTCGCGCGGCCTGCCGCCGGAGCGTCGTCGGCGACGATCGTGGGCGAGTCGTCGAGGACGAGTTTCGGAAGCGGCACCCCCGACTCGATCCGCCAGCCAGTCCATGCCGGGAGCACGACCGTGGGCACGTCGGCCAGCCCCGCCAGCCGCTCGATGAGTCCGTCCACGTGGGCGCCCGCCACCTGGATCGGCCCGCGCCGTTCGAACTGGTCGATCCAGCCGGTGATCGACGCCCCGGCGCCACCCACGTCGGGGAGCGACAGCCGGGCGATCCGGTCGGCGAAGACCACGAGCCCGCAGCGCAGAATGGCCCGCGGCGCGTCGAGTCCCTTGCGCTGGCTGCCGCGGACGAGCATGCCGCAGAGCGTCCCCTTCGCGGGCCGCGGCAGGGCGTCGTCCTCGCCGGTGCCGGTCACGGTGCGGGCGGGCCGCACGTCCTCGTCGTCGGGCTCGAGGACGAAGGCGAACTCCCAGGGCCGCGAGCCGTCCCAGGCGAGCGCGACCACGTGCTCCGGCTGCCGCCGCGGCTCCGGCTGAAGAATCAGTCTGCCGGTCTCGCAGAGCAGGGCGACGTGCGCCGCTACCGCGTGCGCGCCGACGACGATCCGAGAGATCCGCCTGCGGTCCAGCGGCTCGACGACGACCGTATCGCCGACGGCCGCAGCCCCGGCAAGCTGCTCGATGATCCGGCGCTCGTCGGGAGGCAGCTCGGCGAACTCGACCTCCCCGGCGCCGATGACGATCGTCCGCGGCCGACCGACGAAGTCCCCTCCGTCGGTGGACATCAGACAGGGGACGAGCACGACGGCCCGTGCATCGGCCGAGGCGGCGAGATCGAGCAGGAACAGGAGCGTGCCCGCGCCGCGGCGACCTTCGGGAATGACGAGTTCGCCCGCCCGCACCGCCGGCTCGACGAGGCGGCGCCGCTCCTCGAGCTCGGCCGCCCAGGTCGGCAGCCGGCCGGAGCCGGTTCGCATCGGCGCAGGATCGACCGGTGCCGCGACCGATCCGGAGGCGGGGGCCGGGCTGCCAGCAGAGACAGCCCGCGGCACGGGCCGGGGTCCGACCTGCGGAGCGGCGGCCGCGGCCGCCTCGTCGCTGGGGATGACTTCCAGCGCCACCGGCGTCTGGTCGTGAACGCCGGCAAGCAGGCCGCGACGATCGACCTCGAGGAGCACGGCGGCGAGGATCGCGCACGGCTCGCCCGCCTGCCCCGAGGAGGACGAGCAGCGGGTCTCGAGCATCATCCCGCCACGGCGCTGGGCCGAGAGCTCGAGCGTCACCTCGTGCTCCGCGCCGGCCTCGTCACGGACAGTCGCCCGGACGTGGCCGACCCGCGGGCAGGAGACCGACGTCGGCGTGATGCTCCGAGCCCGGGCGACGTCGGCCGACGAGAAGCGATGAAAGAGCCGCTGTTCGAATGTTTTCATGCTGCCGCGCGAGGGAGGGTGGGCGTGCGCGGATCGACCGACGGAATCGCGGCGGCGCAACACGCTGTTGTACCCCGCCGGGTGCCGGCGTGGCGAGGGGGACGCGGTGTTGGCTGGCCGGCCATGGAAAAGCGGGCCGCGCAGACCGGCGCCGGCACGGGCTTGGAAACGCCCTGGCTGGCGACCGCGCGACTAACGCTGCGCCGCTACGGGCGCCACGAATCGTCCCGCCGGACCGCCACCCGGCTCCGGCTTTCGGTCACGGCTCCATTGGCCGGGCGGCCCGCCGTGATCAGGGCGGCGACGTCGGCGCCGATTTCGCCGTGGGCCCAAAAGCTGAAGGCCAGCCCCACGAGACCGGCGCAGGTGAGCAGTACCAAGGCCGGCCGGTCGTCGGACCCGAGCAGAAACATCAGGCCCATCGTCAGGAGCGGTCCGCCCCCGGCCATCAGCAGATACCAGCCGCTGCGACGGCCGACGGCGACGAGCGCGGCCTCGTCGTCGTGGTCGGTCGCGCGATCGAGCAGCGCCGGGTAGAACGACCGCAGCACGAGCAGAGTCACCAGGAAGAAGGTATAGGCCGCCGCCATCAGCGCGCAGACGGACGCCGACTGCAGAAACAGCCAGCGCATCGGCAGCGGCGGCCAGCCCACCTGCGCGGCGAACAGGATCAGGCCGCCGACCCCGCAGGCGATCCACAGGCTGACCGCGATCCAGGTCAACCGGTCGGCGCAGAAAAGGGTCCGGCGCCGCAGTCGCTCGAGCTCCGCCGCATCGATGGGCGGCGCGGTGCCCCGCAGCCGCGGCACGATCCCGGCCCACACGCGCCAGCCGATCCAGATCGCCAGCGGAATCACGATCACGTTGACGATCGCCCCGGCAACGTGGAAGGCCCGCAGCGCATCGGCGTGCCGCGGCGCGAGGTCCGCAGTCGCGTAGCTGGCGTCGATGATCCGACGCTGGTGCATGTTGTTGGCGATCGCCATGATCAGGTTGGGCAGCGTCATGCACGCGCTCGCCGCGACGAATGGCCGCGCGCGGGCGAACCGGCGCCAGCCTCCGCGCGGCAGGCCGAGCAGGCCGCGGGCCCGCGGCTGGCCCACGAGCGCGAGCCGCCGCGCCATCTCGCGCCCCGACCCCGGCCGGCACTCACGGTCGGCCGCCAGGCACTCTCCGAGCAGTTCGGCGAGCGCCACGGCCGCGGGATCGGCCGCCGCGACGTCGATCGTGTGCTCCCCACGCTGCCGGCGGGCGAGCATGTCGGCGATGGCCCCTGACACGTCGCCGCCGGCCGGCGCATCCTGGAACGGCCGCCGGCCGGTGAGCAGTTCGGCGAGCAGGGCGGCGAGCGAAAACAGGTCGGTCCGCCCGTCGAGTTCGTCCGGCGACCGCTCGTGCCCCGGGTCGAAGGCCTCGAGGTGCTCGGGCGACATGTAGGCCAGGCTGCCCCCGAAGTAGGCGGCCGGGCCGTGCGCCGGATGGCTGGCCAGGGAGCTCGTGTTGAAGTCGCCGAGGTGCACGCTGCCGTCGGCACCGAGCAGGACGTTGGCCGGCTTGACGTCGCGGTGCAGGACACCCGCCGCGTGCGCGTGCGCGAGCGCGTCGGCGAGCTGGATGCCGATGCGGACGACCACGGCCGGCCACGACGTCCGGGCGCTGGCCGCCAGCGTCGGCGAATCGCTGGCCAGCCCGAGCCCCGAACTCGCGGCGGCCTCCCGCACCGCCTCGACGAGGATCGCGCCACAGCGATCACGGGCTGGTGTGCGCCGCACCCGGTCCACGACCTGGGCGAGCGTGCCGCCGGGCAGGAACTGCTCGTAGACCAGCCGCATCCGTGGGCGATCGGCGGCGGCCTCGAGCCGCCGCTGGTCGTAGATCCGCACGATGTGCGGATGGTCGAGCTGGGCGAGCGTACGGGCTTCGTCGCCCCGGTCGCCCGAGACCTTGAGGGCCACGATCCGGCCGATCGAGATCTGACGGGCCAGGTAGACGGTGGCGAAGGCTCCGCGCCCGACCTCGGCGAGCACATGAAAGTCGTCCACGGTATGGCCGGGCTGGAATTCCGCGCGGACGATGTCGGCCGCGAGGCTCGTCGTGATCGTCCGCTCGGTCCCCGCCAGCCAGCGTCTCAGTTCCGCCGCGCGGCCGGGGAACCGCCCGCAGAGCTCGGCGAGGTCGATCCCTTCACCCCGGGACTTGCGCAGGTGATACTCCTCGCAGACGAGTTCGACGGGCGGGCCCGCGGCATCGGCGATCTCCGGATGATCGGCGAGGTAGTCCTCGACCCGGGCCGCCCGGCCGCTGCGAATCCGAAAGTCGAGATCGACCTTCACGAGTTCGACGAGCACGAGCCGGCGCAGAGTTGGGGACGCCTCCGGGAGAAATGGGGCCAGCGCCGGCTCGGAGCCGGATTCCCAGGCGGCGATGAAGGCCTCGAGCCGCTCGGCCACCACGTTCCAGGCGGCGGTCTGTTCGATCGCGACGGTCACACGCAGACTTCCGACGTCGGTGCTGGAGGGGGGCGTGCGGTCCAGGCCTGCGGCGGGGGGGGCGGCGGTGCCGCACGCCCACCGGACGCGGGTTCCCCGGATGATACCCCCGCGCCGGAGGGCGACGGTAGCATGGCGGGCATGGAGCCCGTGGAAGAACCTGTCCGGTGGAGCGACCCCCGCGCCGTGGCAGCCTGCGTCGAGGCGCATCGTCCCCGGCTGGTGGCCTTCATCGCCCAGCGGATGTCGCCGGGCCTGCGGCAGCGGCTCGACCCCGACGACGTCGTCCAGGAGGTGAGCCTGGCGGCGGTGCGGCCGGCCGACGCCGCCGCGCCCCTCGACGGCCCGCGCCGGGATCCCTTCGGCTGGCTCTGCCACGTGGCCGAGCAGCGGATCATCGACGCCCACCGGCGACACTTCGGCGCCGCCAAGCGGGATGCCGGCCGCGAGATCTCGATCAACGCGCCGCTGCGGGGTGCCGACGGCGACGAGGCCGGAGGGCTGGCGTCGCTCCTGGCCGTGAGCATGACCACGCCGAGCCAGGCGTTTTCCCGCGATGCCCGCGAGTATCGGCTCAAGCGGGTGATCGAAACGCTGCCCGAAGAACAGCAGGCGGCGATCCGCATGCGGTATGTGGACGGCCTGACCACGAAGGACATCGCCGGGCGGATCGGCAAGTCGGACGTGGCCGTCCGCGTGATGCTGTCGCGGACCGTGCAGAAGCTCCAGCAGCTCCTTGGGGAATGAGCGGGGCGCGAGGTGCGGCTCGCGGCTCGCGGGGTGCGACATGGGGCGGCGGAAAACTCGTGTTCCGCTCCGAGCCACACCTGTGTATCACACGCTTGGAGATCGAGCGGGTTCACTCAGGAGAAAGCGCGATGAACGAGATCGTGAAGCGGATGACGGGCGGAGGGTTGGTCCTGCTGGTGACGGCTGTCGCGACGATCGCGCAGGCCGGGCCACCCATGCTCAGCACCAATCCCGGCAGTCTCGCGATCTTTCCCGCCAAGGGGCAGAGCCCGGAGCAGCAGAAGGCCGACGAGGCGGCCGCCTATGATTGGGCCACGAAGCAGACCGGCTGGGATCCCTATCAGGCCAAGGCCGTTTTGGATCAGCAGACCCATGCTTCGGCCGCAGCGGCCGGAGCCGCTCGGGGCGGCGCCTTCAAGGGGGCGGCCGGCGGCGCCGCGGCGGGCGCGGCCATCGGCGCCATCGCCGGCGATGCCGGCAAGGGCGCGGCGATCGGTTCGGCGGCGTTGGGCATGACGGGGGGCGTGCGGTCGCGGCGCGCGATGCGGGCGGCCGGCGGTGCCTCCGATGCCACCGTGGCCGCGTATCAGCAGCAGTTCCAGGTGTGGAACCGGAACTTCATGGCGGCGCTCGAGGCGAAGGGCTACACCGTGCGGTGAAGCCCGACACGCGGCGGCGGCCCGGGTACGGAAGCGCCGGCGGAACTTGACACCTTTCACATCCCAAGGAGACGGAATCATGATCCTGCGAACCCTGACGATCGGCGTGGCAGTGATGATCGCGGCATTGGCGGTGGGCGACGACGCATGGGCCGGCCAGACCTGGCTGTGTTCGATCGCGTCGGCCGTCGCGGTGGACGAGGACGGCACCATCGGTCCGCCCGATCTCGGTGACCGCGAGCGACCCACGTTCTTCCGCGTGGATGCCGAGAAAAAGGAACTGACGCTGCTCGGCCCCGACTCACGCCGTGGCGAGGTGACGAAATTGGAGTCGGTGAAGGAGATCGACGGGCAGCACGTGTTCAGCGGCGTGGAGAATGGCCGCGTCATCAGCGTGATCATCACCAAGGATGGCCGGATGACACTGTCGGTCATGAGCGACGGCGTCGTCTGGTCGGTTTTCGGGCACGCGCTGCGGGACGAAGACAGGAAGTGACGCGGGCGGCGAGCGGCATGGCGGACCGGCGCTTTTTTGCCATGTGAGGGTCGAATAGGGCCGGTTGGCAGTGCCGTCGCTTGGTCGTGGATTTCGATCTGCGCGGATCACGGAACAGGTAGCACCGAGAGCATCCAATAGTTGACACAACGAGCCGATGGTTCAGGGCTGCATCGACGGCAGCGCCGGGCGGATCGGCAAGTCGGACGTGGCCGTCCGCGTGATGCTGTCGCGGACCGTGCAGAAGCTCCAGCAGCGTCTCGGAAAATGAACGGGTCGCGGGATCCGACATGCGGACCCCGCGACCCGCGGGACTCGATCACGAATCACTTGGCGGCGCCGGCCGCCTTCTTGGCGGGGAGCAGCTCGACGGGAACGACGGCCGCGACGGTGCCGTCGGCGAGGGCCACGATGAGGTCGGCCTTCGTCGCGGCATCGAGCGTCGCCGCCGGCACGGTCGCCTGCAGTCCGGCCTCGGTCCACGTGCGCACCACGCACTCGAGGATCACAACCCCGACCTTGACCGCCACCCGGCCCTGCGTACCGCCGAGGCCCTGTGCCGGCAGTTCGAAGCCCTCACCCACCCGCAGCTGCGGGAGCGGCTCGGCCTGCGTCGCGGCAGCGGGCTTGCCGACGACCACGGCGGACTCCGTGGTGGCGACCGTCTCCTCGATCACGACCGGCTGTGCCGGAGCGACGGGCTCCGAGTACACGACGATCGGATCGGCCGGCACGGTCCGCACGAAGGGCCGCTCGATCACGACCCCGTCGCCCGCGTAGCAGCCGCCGTGTCGGCCACCGAGGCCGTCGGCGAAGGCGGCGGCGGACAGGCCGATGGCGACCCAGTCCCAGGCGGTCGGCCCGGGTCCGACCACGGGAGGGGCAGGATCGGCGGGCATGTCGGCACCGGGCGCTCCGTCGCCGGGCGCCGGCTCGCCGGGTGCCGGATCCCTGGGTGCCGGATCCCTGGGTGCCGGATCCCTGGGTGCCGGATCCCTGGGTGCCGGATCCCCGGCACCGCCGCCGGCGTCCCGCCCGCCCGCGAAGTCGAAGGCACCGGGACGCACGCGTTCAATGTCGCGGATGTCGGCGATCCCGTCGCGGTCCGAGTCCCGCAGGCCGAGCCGGGTGCCGTCGGGCCCCACACCGGGGATCCGATCCCGAGGCGGGGTGTCGCGCCGCCCAGCGATGGGCAGCCGCTCGCCCCGCACGACCTCTCGCGGCAGGATCTGCAACGGCTTGAGGGCCGTCATCGGGGCCTTGAGGCCCGGATTCGCAGGCGCGACGAGCGTCGCCGGAGGCGTGAGAGCCACGCTGCCGGGCTTGCCAGGCTTCAAGGCCGCCGGCGGCGGGGTGAAGGCCGGTGTCGGTGACCGGAGCGACGTCACCGGTGGCCGGACCACCGCCGCCGGCGGGTTGAAGACAGCAACCGGGGGCTTGGCCGTGATCGCAGGCCTGCCGCTGCCGGCGGGGAACAGGCTGCGGCCGCCGCCGAACGTCTGCGGCGGCACGAATCGGGCGGGCGACTGAACGGCGGCAGGGCGACCGCCCGACGCGGACCGCGGGGCCAACAGGGCCCGGGGCTGCTGATTGAACGTTGCCGGCGGCACGGCATGAACCGGGGACACGACGGCGACCGCGAGGGTCAGGCTGAGGATGGGACGAGTGACGTGCATGGCTGGGCTCCTGGGAGGCGGGAGCCGGCTCGATGTGAGCCGGCGTCGATCCCGCCAGAGGCTCGAGCGCAGGCCGGGCGAAAGTGTTACAGGGCGTCCCGATCCTCCCGGAAAATTCGTTGGTCCCGATCGAGCGGGGTGATCCCTCCACCTGCAGTCATGCCCCCCGCGGCTTGCGTTTTGCGGCCCGGGATTCCGCGCTCCACTTGTAGGGCGGCCGTATCGTCCCGCCGTGTCCCTCGCGGAGGGCGGCGATCACATCGGCGAACCCGCGATGTGCATCGAGGGTTGCAGCCAGGCCGAGCAACCGTCGGTCTGGCCGGCGGGCGTCATGTGCCACGCGAAAGGTTTGGACTCGTTCTGCTGCCGGCTGACGCGTCAGTCGGGCTTCGCCTGGAGGAAGGCGAACGGCTCGGCCGGTTTCAGCGTTTCTGACGCGTCGCCGCTGTAGGTTTCGCCAGCCTTGAGGGCAAGCCGCTTCACCGGGGCACCGGCGTCGAACGAGAGGCTCTCGAGCGGCAGCCAAAACACCGTGGGGCTGGTCGCCGAATCGAAGTACATCACACGGTCCTTGTGGTCATACACCGTGCGCCAGATCGTGCTGGCGATGTTGGGCTTGTCGGGGACGGTGAATCCGAGCGGCACCGACACCCCGCGGATCACGCTGAAGATCTGGGCGACGGCCCGCTTCGGGTCGGCGGTCTGCGGGAGGTTCGTCACATAGAACGATGCCCGAGCGAACCGGTCGGCCGCCCGATTGGTTCCGGGGAGCATCGTCAGGCCGCCGATCTCCTTCCAATAGGCGTTGAGGGAGAGCTGCTGGTCGAACGTGGGCGAGTTAGTCATCACCTGGAACTGCCGGCCGTGATGGACGACGAGTTTCCCCTTCACGTATTCAAGGATCGCCGAGTCGCCCGTGGGGTCCGAGATCGCCATGTGGCCAACACCGGGTTCGCCGTTGGGGAGGATCGGGGCGACGACCGTAAACGGTTCCTTCTCAAGCGCCGCCACGGCCTCCTTCACCGTAGCGAATGAGTCGAGCACGTACTGCGTCCAGCAGGCGATCGACATGGTGGGCCGGCCGGCCACACGCTTGCCGTAGTCACTCTCGACGAGGTAGAGCGTGTTGGCAACGAGCCCCTTCTCATTCATGCCGTCCACGCTGGCGATCCCATAGAAAGAGACGACAGCCGAGCCATAGCGGCTCGTCCATTCAAGCGAGCCTGGGCCGGCGGTACCGTTCCGCTTCATGCCACGGGGAAACACCCACACTTCGGAGCCGGGGTCCTCGACCCAGTCCATCGATCGGGCCACCATCACGGTGTCGTTCGGTCCGAGATAGACACACCGCGTGCATGCCTGGGCGGCGGTGGCGAGGGCACTGAGCACAGCGGCGGCGACAAGGAACTGACGAGGCATGGAAGGAACTCCCGGGTTGAGCGAATCCAAGGCAGTGTATCGCTCCGATAGGTGGTGGGCGCCGCCGCCGGGCCGGCGGTACTCTCCGCGAGAGGCAGCCCTCCACCAGCGAACCGCGCGAGGCTCAGGTGTGAGCCCGGCTCAGTCGCCCTTCCCTTCCACCATCAGCTTGATGATTTCATCGACGTTGAACTTGGCCGGCTTCTGCCGCGGGGGAAACTCGGCGAACGTCTTGAGGAAGTCCGCCACGATGGCCTGCGTCGGCATCGCCACCCACGCCCGTTCCAAATACCACCGGTTGTAGTTGTTGGAATCGGTGTCGGCCCGCTCGAACGGATCCGAACGGAGATTGAAGAGCTTCGGTGCCCGGAGCATCACGAACGGCTCCGTCCAGACCTGCAGCTGCCGGGCCCGCTGCTCCGCGAACACCAGCTTCCACTGGGCACGACGCAGGGCCACCAGCTGGGCGTCGTCGCTGAAGTAGAAGAACTCCTCACGCGGGCCCTTCTTGGTCTCGCCCGTCAGGTGCGGCAGGAAGTTGTAGCCGTCGAGGTGGGCCTTGTAGGTCGTGCCGCCGATATCGTGCCCCGCGCGAAGCTTGTCCTTGATCGCCGGATCACCGACGGCCGCCAGCAGCGTCGGCACCCAGTCGAGGTGCGACATGATCTCGTTGGAGACCGTTCCGGCCTTGATCCTGCCGGGCCAGCGGACGAGCCCCGCCACGCGGTAGCCTCCCTCCCAGTTGGTGTTCTTCTCGCTGCGGAACCAGGTGTTGCCGCCGTCCGGCCATTCGTTGAAGTGCGGGCCGTTGTCGCAGGTGTACACGACGATGGTGTTGTCGGCGATCTTCAGTTCCTCGAGCAGGTCGAGCAGTTCGCCGACGTGCTTGTCGTGCTCCACCATGCCGTCCGCGTACAGACCCAGCCCGGTGACGCCCTGGCTCTCCTTCTTCAAGTGCGTGAAGAAGTGCATCCGCGACGTGTTCATCCAGGTCATCCACGGCTTGCCCGACTCGTGGTTCGTGCGGATGAACTTTTTGGCCCGCTGCAGGCAGTCCTCGTCGATCGTCTCCATCCGCTTGCGCGTGAGCGGACCGGTGTCCTTGATGACCTGCCGACCGACGCGGCCGAACCGCGGGTCGACGGTCGGATCGTCCTTGTCCGCGGCCTGGGTGTCGAGCACGCCCCGCGGCCCGAACCGGGCCCGAAACGCCGGATCCTTCGGGTAATCCTCGTTCTCCGGCTCCTCCTCGGCGTTGAGGTGATAGAGGTTGCCGAAGAAGTCGTCAAAGCCGTGGACGGTCGGCAGGAACTCGTTGCGGTCGCCGAGATGATTCTTGCCGTACTGTCCCGACACGTACCCGTGCGGCTTGAGGAGTTCGGCGAGCGTCGGGTCCTTGGCGGAGATGCCGATGGCTGAGCCGGGCAGGCCGACCTTGGTCAGGCCCGTGCGGACCGGATGGATCCCGGTGAGGAAGGCGGAACGCCCCGCCGTGCAGCTCTGCTCGGCGTAGTAATCGGTGAACAGCATGCCTCCCTTCGCGATGCGGTCGATGTTCGGCGTCTGGTAACCGACGAGCCCCATGCTGTAGGCACTGATGTTCGCGAGGCCCACGTCGTCGCTCATGATGACGAGGATATTGGGCTTCGCTGCCTGGGCGGACACCGGCAGCGCTACGCATACGCAGCACGCCGCGACCACGCCGACGATGGCCCGGACAAATAGGGGCTGCTTCACGACTGCTCTCCTCTGGGGGGTGGACGGGGGGGGGGGTGGGAGTGGGGGGCGCCGAAAACTACGGCCGTCTGCAACACACACAGCCTCTTGACCGCGCGTTGCGACCGCGAACTCGACGTCCGGCATGGTAGGGCAGGCGCGTTTCAGCCGCAACCAGCCCGCCGTTTTCGCCGAGACACTCCCGCAGCGGGGCCGTCGGCGCACGCGGCCCGCGAAGAAGCAGCCGCGCCCCGCTCTTGGAACGCGGCGGAGGTCACGTGGTGGGCCGCCGCCCCGGGGCTCGCGACATCGACTGATCGAAATGCCAAGTGAAGCCGAGGCCGATCCAGTAACTGGCGACGCTCACCGACGTGAAGGGGCCGACGGCCTCCGCGGCGGGAAACATGCCGCCAGCGAACGCGTCGAAGTCGAGGCCTTGCATGAACAGGTCGCGGATTCCGATGCCCCCGCTCATTCGGTGCTCGTTGACGACGGCGAATTGCGACTGGACGTAGCGGGCGGAGGGAATTCCGCCGGGCACCGGGATCGGGCCGATCGAAGTGCCAAAGGAGTTGTTGAGCGGGTTTTGGGCATACGCATAGCCCAGCCGCAGCGACAGCCGGTCGGTCGCGCGGTACTGCGTCCCGAGCTGCATCACCCACTGGCCCACATAGATGCTCTTGAACAGGGCGGCGCTCCGCCAGTCGAGAAACAGGGCGTCGGCCGCGAGCAGGAGTCGGCCGTCGAGCAGCGACTCGTTGGCGATGCCAAGGCCGACCTGCTGCGGCAGCCCGATGTCGACGTCCCGCGCCTGGCCGCCAGGGATCAGAACGACCTGATTCTGGAAGCGAAAATCCTGGTTTGTCTGGTAATAGGCCCCCAGCCAGGTCGCGTCACCCAGCTGGTAGTCGAGGCCGAATCCGCCGCGCAGCGCGTAGGCGTTGGTCATGACGCTCTTGCCGAGAAGCGGTCCGGAGGAGTATCCGTCGCCGATGAACATCGTGGCGCCGATCGACAGGCGGTCGGTCAGCTCGACGGCGACGCTCGGTGCGAACTGGAGGAGGAGCAGGTAGGCAGAGGTGCCATTGCTCGCCGGAACGTGCATGTAGTCCGCCCCCCCTCCGGCGGCACCGAAGACGGCGAGGCCGACCGTCGTCGGGAGCGGCAGGCCGCTGACCTCCTGAGCGACGCCGATCGCCGGCACGATCGCGCCTGGCGTGCCACTTTTGGCCGAAAATGGATCGACGCCGAGCAGCGGCAGCGGCGTTCTCTGCGCGAGGTTCACGGTGGCTTCGGCGAAGCCGCCACCGAGCGTGAAGTGGGTGCCCTCATACTGCGTCAGTGCGGCGGGGTTCGCATTGATCGCCGAGATGAAGTCCTGCGGGGCGGCCACGCTCGTGCCCGCCATCCCGCCGGACGCCGGCATCAGGGTGTTGCGAAAATCGACCCCGTACGTCTGGGCCCGGGCGACGGCCGCGTCCGCCAGCGATCCAGCCAGGCCCAGCATGACCACCACAAGCCGCATGATCTGACGTTCCGGCATGATCGTTCGTCTCCCGTTTGCCGCTAACATCGACGCATGCCGTGCATGCCGTGAGCCCGCCTCGCCAGCCCCGTCCGCACAACCGCCCCGCCCAGGTCTTCCCAGGCCGCCCCATCCGCCGCGCGAAAGAGCATGGCTCGCACGCCAGACCTGTGCGGCGAGACCCTTCCCGTCGTTCCCGCCGGCGATCCCGAAAAGGACAAAAAGGACCGGCATAATCCTTGGGAAGAAATGCCACCGCAGGCTGTTGCTGTCTTGGTTCAGCGTGAAAGGGCATCCGCCCCCCGCCGCCCCAAACCATTCCGGCCCCGGGACGATGATCGGATCATCCTCGTGCGGCAACGCGTCGATGCCCAGCGGGCGCCGGGATCGACTGGAAATCCGCCATGCGTTCAGGCAAGAATATCGGCGAGCGGCCCGGCGGTGTGGATGCCCTTCAGTTCCTTGTCCGGCACCCCGAACGTCTCACGTTCGTCGCCGACGCACCGCAACAGGGCAAGATAGAAGTCGCTCATCGTCCGGTGCCCGGGTGCACCGTACTTGGGGAGCCTCAGGAAGCGGCCGGCGGTCTTGAGCCGGCCGCCGAGATTCCCGACGAGGATCATCGGCCACTGCAGCGACGCGCCGTGGTGACTGTCGGATGAATCGCTCATCCAGACGATGAGCGTGTTGTCCAGCATCGTGCCGCCGGCCTCCGGGATGGCAGCGAGCCGCGTGGCGATGTCCGCGACCCGGGTGGCGTGATACTGGCGGATGACGGACTGCATCTTCAGCGACTCGGGGGTATGGGCCGAGTGTCCGATGGCATGGCCATCCGTGTTCACACCGAGTTCCTTCCAGGTTTTGTATCCGTGCGGGCCGCACGACGCATCCACGATCGCCACGTTCGTCAGGCCCGACGCAAGGGACGCGATGGCCAGCAGGGACTGGGCCTCGAACCGGTCGGTGAGCCTCTGGCCGTTGAACGCATCGATCACCGGAAGGTTGGCCTGCAGACGATCACGTATCTCGTGCACCTTGGCCTGCCGGTCTCGCATCTGCTCGAAGGTCTGGAGATACGCATCGAGTTTCTCGCGGTCCATCGCCGGCAAGGCGGCTCGGACCCGCCGCACGTCGGCCTGGATGTAATCGAGGAGATGCTGCCGCGACTTGAAAAGTTTGGCAGCGTCGCCCTCGGCGACGCTGCCAAAGAGCGAAGCGAAGGCGACGTCCGGCCTGCAGACGATCGGCAGCGGCCGCTTGCGGTCCACGGCGGACACCGTTTGTGCGAAGACGGTGTTTGGGTCGTGGGAAATGCCCAGGCCCACGACGGGAATGATACCGGGAAGGCGTCCGGCCAGGGCGTGATCGATGGTCTGCCCAAGCGCCTCGTTGTGCGTCCCGTTGGCGAGGCCGGCGCGGGCGTTGTAGCAGCCGAGTGCACCGTAGCCCGAGCCGTGATTCGCGAAGGCCTCCCGCGACGACAGGCCGAGGACGATCGACATCCGCTCCTTCAGCGGCGCGAGCGGCGCGAGCGGCTCGGGGAGTTCGAGATCGCTCAGCGGCAGGTCGGCCGGCGGATCGTCCTTCGCCGACGGAGCGTTCTTGGGCTCGACCTGATTTCGCAACATTCCGTTCGACTCGAAGACGAAGACGAACCGCGGGGCGACGGCGCCGGCAGCCTGCGCGGCGAGCGCGTTCAGGAATGGCTGGAGGACGACGGCGCCGGCGCCCAGCGTCAGGCCCTTGATGACGCACCGCCGTTCAATACCCTCTGGCCCGACGACGTTCGAAGGAAACATACGGCGGTCTCCAACAGAAATTTGAACTTCGAGAACAACATTTACCACAGTATATCCTGGTCAATGGCCACAGGATAGCCCGGTCAATGGCACTTCCGCGACCATGTGCACAGGCATTTCCGAGCCGATGAGCGGCTTGTGAGGCTGGTGCCGCGTTTTCCGGCACCCAATCAGCTGCACCCGGAACGGCTGTCCTCCCATCTGGGGTGGCATTTCTCTTGCGTCGGTGCAGAGGCTCTCCAGGTCCGGCTTCCAGGCGGCTTTATTGTGACCTCGCGGCCGATGCCGTTCAGAGGCTGTGGATGTCGATCACGGGCAGCTCGTCGGGCGATGCCTGGAAGACGTCGCCCTTGTCAGATGCCTGGACGAGCTCGCCCTGGTCGGTCGGCGGGCCTCGAGCGGGCGAGAGCGGCGGCGGCTCGAGCGGTTCGCCCAGGTGTGTGAGAATCTTCCGGATCGGGCCCGTGTCGCGGACAGGATGTCCGCAGCAACCGGAGGTTGCCAACAGTGCGAAGGCCAGGGATGGTTTCGCACTGGTAAAACAGTCTGAAAGCATTCAGCCGGATGTCGCCGCCGCAGTTCGGGCACTCGAGCGGAAACTCCTCTCCCTCCCGGGCCACGAGTTTCGCCCAGGCAATCCGTGAGGTGTCGTGCGAGCGGGGCTTATGATTTGCGTCGCAGCAGCCTCCCGTCGCGTGACCGTCGCCCCACATGCCCGCCGTTCGTGGCCTCGCGTGGCTGGCCGATGTTCCCGATTGCCAGCGCCGTGACGGCTTTTCGCAGCTTGTGGTTCGGCGCGAATACTCCGTGGTAGCGATGCCGGTGCTTCCGCGGCGGCGGCACGAGATCGGCGAGCCGGTCGAGGAACTCAAAAGGTGAGAGCTCGACGACGCCGTTCGCTCCCGGTCGCGTGGACTTGCGGCCGCGGCCGGGCCCGACCCAGGTGGTGGCTTTGTGTCTGGGCAGAACGTAGCGGATGCGGGTGATGCGGCCGTCTGGTCCGCGGATCACGGAGAGCCGCTCCAATGCGAAGGGTGGCCGGGCGCAGTATCGCAGCAGGTGTTCCAGACTCAGAAAATAGCTGGGCACGTTGCGGTCGATGAGTGTGATCCGGACACTGGCGTCGACTGACAACCCGCTGTTCTCCCAGGCGAGCATGTCGGCATCAGGAGGCCCGCCTGACGCCGCGAGCAGCAGTCGCTCGACTCAGCAAGAACAATCTTCGTGAGTGCGGCGATGGCTCGGGGTCGGTCGGCCAGCATGCCCCGCAGCCGCTTCGGCACGGAGATCACCCACTGCCGCACGGGCACCGGCGGGATGACGTGATCGGCGAGGTGCGCGGCCGTCTGGGTCATGTGGCGGCCGTTGCAGGACGGGCAGACGCCGCGGCCCTTGCAGGAGAAGGCCACGACGAACGCCTGGCCGCAGCCCGTGCAGCGAGCACGGGCGAATCCGAAGCAGTGGATGCCGCACTCGAGATAGCCGCGGAGTTCGTCCTCGACGTGTCCCGGCACGAGCCGCTCGGCGGCTTCCCGCCACTCTAGCCAGCTCGATCAACGAACTTCCGACGCTCGGTGATGGAAGGCAAAGCGGCACATCAGCGAGTCCGTCAATCCTCAACTCATCTCCAGGAGCGTTCGCTGGTGGGGGCCTCGCCACACTACAGACAGGGGATCAAGTTCGGATCGACTTGAATACCAGACGTGTCGATACCCTCGTCGAACCTACAGAGTGGCTAGCGCGACCTTCCGTGCCGTTCGATACAAAGCCGGTAAGCGACACACCTTGGCAGGAACTATATCGACGCGATGTGGGGCAATTGCATCAAGGTGCGTGCCTTGTTTTGCATGTCACTACCGCGATGTGTGCCGCACACTCCCGCGGCATAACCACGAATGGTCCAACGCCTCGATTCGCTCTGCAAAAGCCCAATTGCCCTAACATTGCAGTACTTTCGCTGACCGCAAACGGGACAAGTCCGAAAGTTACGGAAGACTCAGTTGATTCGCCGCAGGCTGCATTGGCTGCCGCAGCGAATCACAATCGTTCCTGTACCACACTCTCAAAGTTGTCCCAGCGTTGGCAGCCAAGGACTTCCTTACTGAGGCTGAGGCAAGCGGACCAAACTCCAATGATCCGTTTTGCCGTTCTTGTGAAAAAGCGCTGGTGCATGCCCTTCGGTAAGGTTGCTCAGGCCGGCTTCGAGCACGGCATTCGCATTCGCTCCTACGGTCCATGCAGCGCGCTGAGTCTTTTGATCGACTGCGCCCAGAATGGGTTGCGTGCTATCGGTGACCGTATCGGTGTAGTTGCCTCGCAACTTTCCAGTTTCATCGATCGCGATTTGCAAAATGAGGTGAGGGTGTTGCTGTTCATTCTGAACCATCGCGAAAACACCTAAAGGAAGCCACTTCTCATCAGGAGAGGTTTTCGCCTCGGAACCGGCTTGGGCCAGATCAAATGCTTCCTGACTAAACTCTTCGGCCGTTCCGATTTCTTTTCCATCTTGAAGGATCGCGCCATTCACGCAAGTGACATTGGTTCCGTAATCGAAAGACAAAGGGGGATTGCTTCCGTATCCAGCATGGAGTGCGACATCCGTCCAAGGGGTGGCAGCCCATTCGGAACCAGCTGCCCAATTGGCACCTCGCCAAATGTTGGGATTCGCTTCATGCCAAGCTTGGCCGTACAAATCGTGTCGATCAAAGGAATTCCGAACCGCTGCATAACCTGCAGCAGCGTCTGCACCCGTCGCTTGAGGTTCGCGACGATTGGCAGCGGCCGATCCTGCGGCGACGCCTGCAGCGCCCGATGCCTTGGGTTCATTGCGATTTGCAGCAGAAGCGCCGGCAGCAGCACCCGCAGCGCCCGACGCTTTCGGTTCATTCCGATTGGCAGCAGCCGCACCAGCAGCCGCGGCCTGCGCTCCCGATGCCTTCGTTTCATTACGATTGTTCACCGCTGCACCGGCCGCAGGATTCTGTCCGTTGCCAGAATTGTTGTGTTTTTCATTTTCGGCACCTGCATGGCCCGCTTCATTGTGTTCAGCTTTCGGCTGCTGTTTGCTTTCTGACCAGCTTCCTCCCGGCGGCTTGCCGGCAGGTTCACCATGGCCCGAATTCTTGTTTTCTTTGTTCCCTTGTTTGGAACCCTCTTTGCCTCCCGACTTGCCCCCTTCTTTGCCGCCCCGCTGTGCGTGGGCAAACGACACGGTCAGCGACAACATCACCGCTATGGCTAAACAGAATATCTTTTTGGACATGGTTTTTTACCCTCCAGCGCTCGGGCCGAATCCCTCAGAATCAAAGCGGTTACGATCCACTTGCTCAAAACGAACAGAGCAATTGTTGTCCTTGACCCTTGCTTCCGCTAGTGCTTTTTCACAGCGAGTTTCGATTTCAGGCGGGCAAGGAGGGCTGAAGCAACGTCTCCTTTCGCTCCTCGAAAGAAGGCCAAGCGATGGAGTTTAGGAATGCCGGGGATCCGATGCAGGTTAGGATCCGTTTCACGGGCACTTAGCCTGCAACTTGCCAGCGGTCGTGCACGCATCAGCGGAGCACATCGTGAATGACTTTTCCATGCACATCCGTCAAACGAAAGTCGCGTCCTGCATAACGGTACGTTAGTTTCTTGTGATCCAATCCCGTCAGATGCAGTAGCGTCGCATGAAAACCGCGTACATGCACAGGATTCTCGACCGCAGCCCAACCCAACTCATCGGTTTTCCCATACGCCATTCCACCCCTAACGCCTGCACCGGCGAGCCACTGCGTAAATCCACGAAGGATAGCCCGGTCAATGGCACTTCCGAACCGGTCTTCCGGCTGATGAGCGACGCGTGAGCGTAAGCAGGAGCGGCCCGGGCGTCCGGAGCGGGTTTCTCGAAACGCCCTGCACGCACTGCGGTGGCGTTTTTCTCGCGTCGGCGCAGACCGCGTCCCAGTCGGCCGTTCCCGTAACTTCGACGCCTCGCGGCCGATGCCGGTCAGAGGCTGTGGATGTCGATCACGGGCAGCTCGTCCGGTGATCAACGCAATCAGTCGGATGTCGCCGCCGCAGTTCGGGCACTCGAGCGGAAACTCCTCCCCCACCCGGTCACCAGGAGTTTCGCCCAAGCAATCCGTGACGTGTCATGCGAGCGGGGCTTTGGATTCGCGTCGCAGCAGCCTCCGGTGCCGTGACCGTCGCCCCCATGCCCGCCGGTCGTGGCGTCGCACCGCTTGCCAACGTTACCAATCGCCAACGCCTCCGAAGCAGAGGATGCCGCACTCGAGATAGCCGCGGAGTTCGTCCTCGACGTGTCCCGGCACGAGCCGCTCGGCGGCTTCCCGCCACTCTAGCCAACTCTCGAGGTGAGGTGGACCCCGTTCTTTGGACAGTCGGGGGCTCTGTTTAAGGTGGAGCGCCACTAGACGGTGGCCCGCGAGACCCATGCCAAGCGTCTCGCGCGGCCACGAGGCTGTGGATGGTTGATGTACTACCGAGAGCATCCAATAGTTGACACAACGAGCTGACGGTTCGGGGCTGCCCATGCCCCGAACCGTCGGACGTTCACTCCGGCCCTCCAGGCCTTCGTTCACTCGATGCTGGCTGCGTTTCGGCTTCCTGCCTTCACTTGCCAGCAACGCCGCCTCTCAGGGCACGGGCAGCCCCTCACGGATGCATCGACGATGAGTGTCAACAAGAACGTGCTCCCAGTAGTACCTATGGACATTCCTTCGTTCTGAGTCCGCGACCGCGATTCGCCGGCGCGTTGCGACGGCAGCCCGTGAGCTGATTTTTCAAGGCTCAATAGACCGCAGCAGACAGCGACCGTAAGAGATTCGTCCGCCACTCGCTCGTCAGACTACGATGTCCTCGTGGCGGTGCATGCCACGGAGCAGCCGGCGGTCGCAGGAGCCGTGCCCGTCCACGATCCCGGCCGTCTTGTCGATCCGCATGAACTGCTCAGCGAGTCGGGGCGACTCCCCCAAGCCGTCGAACTGCGGGCGAAGATCTGGGCGTCGGCGACGATGTCCATCTTGCCTGAGAAACAGCACATGGAAAAACTCCTGCGGGCAGGAGGGGAGGGGGCAGGGAACCACGCGGCCGCCGACTACGGGAGTGCCTTCACGAACTCGATCCAGTCCGTCTCCAGTTGATCGAGCGGCTTGCCGTAGGCTTCTTCGAGGCTACGGATGCCTTTGCGGTCGTCGGCATAGTTCCGACAGTAGCGGGCGTACCAGGGAGACAGCAACTGCTTCTCCTGGAGGAAGAAGCACAGGTAGCGGGCCATGGCGTAGGCGACGTCGATCCGCTCGGCGAAGCACCGGTCGCTGTCTTCGAGAAACGCCCGCAACGGGAAGGTCTGCCCGTCCGCGAGAGCCTTCTTGAGCAGCGGCAGCCGCCAGTTCACCAGGCCGACGAGCCCGTCCGGCCGGGGGTCGGATTCCTCGTAGAGAGAACCGAGGCCCTCGCGGACCCAGATCGGGTGGGTCTGGCCCAGCGCTTCCATGTCGGCGAAGTGCAGGGCATGCGTGAACTCGTGGGCGGTCGTCCCCGTGCCGGTGCCCCGTCGGATGACGAGCGTGCGGGTGCCGTGGTTGTAGAAGCCGGCGGAGGTCCGCGCCTCCGGCCCGCCCCCGCGCAGGGCAACGAACGCCTCCGCGTCGTCGGTGAGGACGACGAGGAAGCCGCCCTGGGCCTTGTTCCTGAACAGCGTCTTGCCGTGCAGGCCGGCGATCGTCCGCAGGATGTCGATCGTTTCCTTCCCGGCCGCCGCCCCGCCGGCGGCGATGACGACGTAGGGATCGTTCGCCTCCGACACGACCGTGTGGCTCTTGCCCAGCCTGTCGAGCAGCAACGTGGTCGCCTTCGTGAGAAACTCGGCCACGATCCGCTCCCTGTCGGCGAGCAACGCCTTGAACCGCTCGTCCTCGCGGAGCAGGTCGAATGCGTTGTCGGTCTGCAGCATGCCGAACTGCGTGAAGCCCGTCGCCACGGCCCGGTCGAGGAGGGCCAGCGCCTCCGCCTCGTCGCCACGGAGCGCGCTCTCCCGGGCGCTGAGGTACAGCGTCTGGGCATATCCGGCCGCCGTGGGGCCGCCCGGCCGCGGGGTCGGCCGGCCGGTCTTCAGCCGGGCGACGAATCCGGCGCAGCCGCGATCGAGCGTGTCGATGGGCAGGTCGACCGGGTCGCCGGCCGGCGGCTTGACGCGGATGGACCGGTCGCCCAGTGCGAGCAGCGTGGCGGGAAGGTCCGCGGCCGTTCCGGTCTTCCAGGTGCGGAACAGGCCGAACTCGACCTGGCACAACTGCCCGCTGGTGTTTTTCCGGTGGTGCACGAACGCCGGAAACGAGATCTCCCACTGCGGCCAGCGGCCGGGGTCGTGGATGACGAACCGCTCGCCGACGAGGTCGTAGCCGACCAGCAGCACCATGTGATCGAAGGTGGCGGCCTTGGGTTCTGGCTGGTAGTGCCCCGACACACCGAGGAGAACGGGATGATTGTCCCGCAGGCATGACAGCAGCCGGATCCGCTCGGCGAGGAAGTCGTCGTCGGTGACCCCGGGCCAGCTCTCCTCCGAGACCACCTGGAGGTCGGTCTTCCTGAGCGCGGCGATCAGTTCCTGGGCATAGCAGCCGCGCTTGCCATCCAGGCCGCCGAGCTCGTTCACCGTGTCCTGCGCGACCGGCTTTCCCAGGAAGGTTGACACCATCTCGACGCAGGCCTCCCCGCAGAAGTCCGGCTTCTGCCTGACGTAGGGGATGTCGAGGACGTGCCGCGGCCTGGCGACCGGATAGACGATCGCCTCCCGGATATCGCCGCTGCCGAAGGCGACCGGCTTGCCCTCCGTGTCGGTGCCGGACAGGCGTCGTTCGGCACACTCCGTCACGCTGACCAGCCGCCGCCGACCGTCCCGATCGACGACGCGGACGCACCGTGGGCCGGCCGCGAGATCGATCGCGAACCTTTGTACCGTCTCGAGCGCCGCAGTCCGGGTCTTGCCGTCATCCGCCAAGATGAGGATCGCATCCGGCCGGATGCGAAGGATCGTGCCGCGAACGACGGACCCATCCTGCAGGCCGATGTCATCGGCGCGGCCGACGGACACCGCCGCGAGGCCGATGACGAGGCACCAGGCCGCCCACTGCCGGCGAATGACGAGGAGGCCACGGTCCGATGCCGGACCGGCGGCCCAGTTTCCCCCGGTGAGTTTCATCTGGATTTCCCGAAATCGTGGTGGCGCCACGTGCTCCGGGCCGTGGCGGTTCCCACCAACTCGTGGCGTGGTCACGGCAGAATCGCTTTCGTCATTGATCCCGACGCCGTGCGGCGTCGGTCATCATCGCCTCTGCAGAGTGTGGCAGTGGAGCAGGAGCATGTCCAGCATCGCCTCGCGGCCATGCCGCGGGCGTCAGCGATCATCGATCCGCAGGTGAAACATGGCTTTGGCGGCTTGTTTTCGCGGTGAGGACGCACTAGGCTCGTCCGCGGTGACGGGCCGTGCGGCCGCGACGCGGCGGGCGATTCCGTCTGCCAGGCGACGGGCAGACAAAGCGATGGCACTGGGAGACGGCCAGCCATGATGGACGGCAGGGCGGTGCGCATGCTCGGAGTGCTCGCGGCGGCGGTGCTCACCGCGATCGTCGGCGCGGCCACCGAGCCCGCCGTCCCGCCGGCCGCCGAACTGGGCGAACTGCTGGCCCGCCACGAAGAGCACGCCGCGCTGACGCCGGAACAGCGGGCCCGGACGAAGCGGCCGGAGTTCGACCATCCGCCGCTCTCGAAGGAGGCCGCGGCCGCGTGGAAGCAGAGCCTGTGGACGGCATGGAAGGAGCGGCTCGCGGCTCGCAAGCCCGACGCGCCGCAGCAACTCGGGTTTCCGCGGGGCTGGCTCAAGCCTGAGAACGGAGTCACCGTGGGGGCCGTGCAGGCCGACTGGTGGAAGGGTGCGGAAGAAAAAGTCCGCGTCACGATGCGATACGGGGCGCGGACGCCGGGCACGAAGCCGGAGCGGGGCTGGCCGGTGTTCATCAACCTGCACGGCGGCGGCAACAACCCGCAGGAGAATGACATGGGCTGGGCGGCATCGATGGCCCAGTACCCCGTGCAGCAGGGGCTGTGCATCTCCCCCCGGGCCCCGGTGGATTCCACGGGCAGTTGGAATGATCCGGCCTCGATCGCGGCGCTCGAGCGGCTGCTCGTCGAACTGCCGGCGAAGTGGGATATCGACACCGACCGGGTCTACCTGATGGGCTACTCGATGGGGGCCATCGGCGTCCTGCACCTCGGTCCGTCGCTGCCCGACCGCTGGGCCGCCGTGGCGGCGAGCGCCGGCTTCAGTTATCTCGGCGCCCGGAGCCGGTCCGCCCCGGAGAACCTCCTCAACCTGCCGGTCATGATCCAGATCGGCACGGCCGACATGGATTTCCAACGCTATCCGCTGGCCCGGGAGTTCGCCCAGGCCGTCCAGGCGCTGGGCAAGCAGACCGGCTCTGGCTACCGGATCGAATACAGGGAGCATGCCGGCCAGGGCCACCAGATCGACGATCGCGATACACCCGCCTGGCTGGCCGCATGCAGCCGCGAGCCGCTGCCCAAGCGGGTCGTCTGGCACCAGCCGCTGTTGCCGCTGCCGCTCGGCACGGCCGACACGCCCAAGCTGCTCGAGAAAAACTACGACTTCCGGGCATACCTGCGCCACCGCTGTTACTGGCTGCGAAACGACGCCCCGGCCGCCTTCCAGCGACTCGACGTGAGTCGTGCGGGCAACGAGTTCCGGATCGACACGGCCTGCCACGTGCCGCGGCTGACGCTGCTGCTCGACGACCGGTTCGTCGACCTCGATGAGCCGGTCCGCGTGCTGGACGGAACGCAGGAACTGGTCGCGATGCGGGTGCCGCGGACGGTCGATGCGCTCGCGGCCTCGCTCGTGGAGTACGGCGACCCCGAACTGATGTTCTGCGCGGAGTTGGAGGTGGCCGCGCCCGACAGCGTGGCAGCAATGGAGCGGCGGCAACCGACGACCGCCGAGGAATTGCGGACGCGGGCCCAGGAGCGGGTGGCCCTCAAGCAGTTCGCCGGCGCGGCCGCGGATATCGAGGCGGCCCTTGTGCTGGAGCCCGGCACCGCGGCCGCGGTGCTGCCGCTGGTGCGCGATCTGCATGCCCATCTCGAGGACCTGCCGCGGTTCATCGACGCCACACGGCGGCTGGCCGCGGCTCGGCCGGACGACGCCGAGGCGCAGGCCTCTGCGGCCGCGGTATTGCTGAAGGTCGAGCCCGAGTCGCTGCGGGACGCCCCGGCCGCCCTGCGGCACGCCACGCGGGCCATGGAACTGACACAGCACAAAAATCCGCAGGTCGGCGGATTGCTGGCACTGGCCCAGTTTCGCAACGGCAATCGTGACGAGGCCGTGGCCACCGTGAAGGCCGCGCTGGCCCTTTTGCCGGCCGGCCGGGTTCCGAAGTTGCAGGCGGAACTGGAGGCCGCGCTCGCGACCTACGGTGCCGCAGATGCCCAGTGATGGCCGCCCGTCACCGCCCGCCGTGCCACGTTCGCGGAACGCGGAGTTACTGTGTGCGGCCGCGATTCTGACGCAGCTGAAACTCCTCGGGGATCACGAAGTCGTCGGTCGGGCTGCCGTCCGGCTCGGGAATGATCTGCAGCGTCTCGATGCGCGGAAGTTCGACGTCTTCCTTCTGCATCAGTGCCGTCAAGGTCTTGGGGGAGATGGTATTGAGTTGCTTGAGGCAGAGGGGACCTTTTCGCGCGGCGCGGGCTTGGGCGACGGCCACGGCGTCAGGGGATTCGAGGGCCGTGACGTTGGGAAGTTCGCCATTCCACGCGTTGAGGCCAGCGAGGGTCTTCGCGGCATCGGCGTCGAGCGTGGTCAGGCCGGTGCACGAGAGGCGGTAAAGGATAGCCCGGTCAATGGCACTTCCGCACCGGTCTTCCGGCTGATGAGCGACTCGTGAGCGTAGGGAGGAGCGGCCCGGGCATCCGGAGCGGGTTTCTCGAAACGCCCTGCACCCCCTGCGGTGGCGTTTTTCTCGCGTCGGCGCAGACCGCGTCCCAGTCGGCCGTTCCCGTGGCTTCGCCGCCTCGCGGCCGATGCCGGTCAGAGGCTGTGGATGTCGATCACGGGCAGCTCGTCGGGCGACACCTGAACCGCTTCGCGGTCGTCATGAGCCTGGACGAGTTCGCCCCAGTCGGTGGGCGGTCCACGAGCCGGCGAGATTTCGCGTCGCAGCAGCCTCCGGTGCCGTGACCGTCGCCCCCATGCCCGCCGGTCGTGGCGTCGCACCGCTTGCCAACGTTACCAATCGCCAACGCCGTGACTGCCCGCCTGAGCTTGTGGTTCGGCGCGAATACTCCGTGATACCGATGACGGTGCTTCCGCGGCGGCGGGACGAGATCGGCGAACCGGTCCAAGAACTCAAATGCCGACCGCTCGAATCTTGGGACAAAAGCAGAAGAACATATAGCCGGCGCAAAGCAGCCGCCCACTGACCGGGGGGCCGGATGCGGGTCACGGTCCCGGCCCGCGGATAGTTGGAATTCGGACGGGCGTATTGAGTCGCGTTGCATCCATGCCCTGGGCATCGGCATCCAGCACGAGCACCAGCGACCCAAGTGCGATGAAAGCAAACGCCAGCGATCGAGCGGGCGATCGAATCAATAGGTGCACCATAAAAGTACCTCCTCGTGTCTCGCGATTGGACAGCACCATGTCGTTTAACAACGCCCTGTCATTTAATGCCCTGCCGGTCAAGGCTTCTTCACACCCGAGTAGGGATAGTTCGAGACGGTGTCCCAGACGATCTGCTGGACGATCTTCCGCTGCTCCTCGGTAATCGGCGCCAGATCATTGAACGCCTCCGGGAAGGTCTTGCCGCCACCAAACTTGAGGCTCGAACAATCGGGATTCAGCCCGATGGGCGAGACGCCGTACATCGTGGCGACGTTGCAGTAGGCGAACAGCGTGCGCAGATGCGAGCCGGGCCTCCACATCGGGTCGTGCGAGCGGGTCCATGGCCCCCACAGTTCCCCAGGGTCGGTGATTCCGGGGAATTTGCCCGCGGCCACCATTTCGATGAGTTTGCACGTTGCCTCTTCGACAGGGGAAATCACCATCACCTTCCGACCGTGCTTCTCGTTGATTTGGTCGGTGAGCTTCTCCAGGGCGAGGAGACCGTCCGGTGAGTCTTTACGTGGTTTCCAATGGAGCACCTTCTTGTCGCCACGGGGTTCGGTATGGGGCGTGTAATACGACTGCCAGACGAGGCGGAAATTCGGATTGTTCTTGACGCCCGCGGCACAGAGGATCGCGGGAGTCGAATCGAGCCCGACTGCGCCCGCCCAATTACCCGCGTCCGGGTAGCAGTGCGGCGTTGCGAGCAGCAGCATGTCGAAATCGCCGCGCTCGAGCCCGTCGAGCTTGCCGGGCCGGATCCCCTTCTGCCCTATCATGTCGTGCCAGGTGCCGAGGTATGGCCCGCCCAGGGTCTTGTGCATGTCGATGCCAGCGGCCTTGACGACGGCATCCTCGCAGCCGAACAGGATCAGCATGTAGCCGACCCGGGCACCGGCCGGCTTGGCCGGCGCTGGGTCCGCGGCCACGCCGCACGCGGCGCACAATGCCATCACGGCCAACGCACTCAGTTTCACCATCGGATTCATCGTTTGCTCCTTCATTGGTTACGAACTCATGGCTGTCGAAAATATCAATTGAATCGCTCACTTTTTCGGCTTTAGCTCCCGCCCCGCTTCGCCCGGCGGCAGGCTGATCTTTGGGTTGGCCCCGAGGGCGACACGGGCCGCGGGCGAGGCCTTCTTCAGTCCCTTGAGTGAGACCGGGCCGATCGCCTTGGCCAGCGATTCAGCGGCCTCGTCACCGATCTCCTCCAGTCCGTCGAGGACGAGATCGCCCTCGTGCGCGGCAAAAGCCCGGGCCACCGGGACGGAGAGCGACTTGAGGCCGGAAAGGTCGACCTTGCCCTTGTGGGTCGCCAGCGCCGCGGCGACGTCGTCGGAGATCGTCGTCAGCTTCGCGAACTTCAAGTCGCCCGGCTGGGCCGCGTACTTTGCGGCGAGCGGCGCGGATGTGAGCGAAGTCAGCGAGGGCAGGCCGTTGAGTTTGCCCTTGGACTCAGCGAGCGCCTTGGCCACGTCGTCGGTGATCTCGGCGACTCCGTTGAGCGTGCTATGCGGCCCCCCTCCATACCTCGACACCACCGCGACCGCAAACGCCGGCGAAGTCAGTTTCTTCAAACCGTTGAAGTCGATCATCCGATGCGGCCCCGAAGCCATCTGCTTGGCGATGGCCTCTGCCGTCTCGTCGGTGAGTTCGGGGCCGAACATTCGGATGTCGAGGATGCCGCCGCCCTTCGCGAGCGCCACCGCCGTGGCGGGGGAGAGCGTCTTCAAGCCCCACATCCGCATGTTCGTGGGCGGTCCCGACATGACCGCGGCCGCCTCGGGGGAGATCGATTCCAAGCTGTGCATGCCGAAGCCGTGGCGACTGGCGACAATCGCCGCGCCGGCCTCGGGAGAGAGTTCCGTCAGCCCGATGTCGATCCAGCGGGGAAAACCCTTGCCAGCCTCGAGATATGCCGGCGGGCAAAGCGCCCGGGTGATCTCGGGCGTGATCCGCCGCACACTGCCGAGCCAGACCACCTCCTGCCGCCCCAGCCGCTCCGCCAGCGGAAGCGACGTCAGGCTTGGGAGGCTGTCGAGCCGAGTGTCGCCGACGCGCTTGGCCAGTGCCCCCGCAGTCTCGTCCGATAGTTCCTTCAAGCCCAGGACCAGCACGCCGGTGTGCGGAGCGAGTGCCTTGGCAGCCGCGGGGGATAATTCAGCCAGCTTCGGCAGACCGAGGCGGCCCTCGCATTGTGCCAGAGCGGCAGCCGACTCGAGCGTGAGCGTGGTCAGGGCATCGAAATAGAGGTCTCCTTTGTAGTTGGCCAGAACTGCCGCCACTTCGGGGGACAAATCCGTCACGCTCAACTGTAGGGAGTTGGGCTGCTTGAGCAGTTCGGTGGCCTGCTCGACGGTCAGCGTCTTGGCTCGCTTTGGATCGACTTTCTGAGCATGGACTTGCCCCTGCACAAGTACGCTGAGAAGCATCACGAGTGCGATGGTGGTGAGGAATCGAGGCATGCGCAGATCCTGTCCGATTGTTTGATACTGGCGGACTACTTGCCCGCACTCTTGGTTACGCCGGTTCGCTTGTTCTGTTTGTCGTAGACGACCAGGTGGGTCCACTGCGTGTCCCCCACGTTGACGAGGACCGCCACCGCATGGCGTCCCGTCCCGTCCCGTCCACATAGTACTTCACGTTGGAGACGCCGAAGGATAGCCCGGTCAATGGCACTTCCGCACCGGTCTTCCGGCTGATGAGCAACTCGGGAGCGTAGGGCGGAGCGGCCCGGGCGTCCGGAGCGGGTTTCTCGAAACGCCCTGCACCCCCTGCGGTGGCGTTCTTCTCGCGTCAGCGCAGACCGCGCCCCAGTCGGCCGTTCCCGTGGCTTCGACGCCTCGCGGCCGATGCCGGTCAGAGGCTGTGGATGTCGCTCACGGGCAGCTGGTCGGGCGACACCTAAACCAATTTCGTGCGCGAATACTCCGTGATACCGATGACGGTGCTACCGCGGCGGCGGGACGAGATCGGCGAGCCGGTCCAAGAACTCAAATGGCGAGCGCTCGACGCCGCCATTGGCCCCCGGGAAACCTCGCGCCGGGATTCGTGATGACCGACGGCGCCATTCCCTCCTCGTTCCGAGGCTGCCGCGTCGTTTCGCCTGCCTCACACATGCTCGGAACCGCCAGGGTGAGCACGATTGCCGCTTCAAGCGTCCAGAAATGCGGGGATCGCCGGGGGGGAATGTCTCATCTTCATACTTTCTCATTGTTGTTGGTGGTCGTTTCTTTGGTCATTGGCCAAACCGGAAGCTGTAGAGGTCCGCATCCTTCAAAACAAACCTGAGCTTTATGGGTTTTCCGCTGATTCTTGACACATCGGCGTTACCGGCCCATGTCACGGTACGTGAAATCTGGTCGCCGAAGATTGCATCACATTGGGAAAGGGTGAAACCTTCGATTGGCCGGCCTTCACCGCTCTGCACCTCGATGCGCACTTCTCCTACCGCAGAGGTGGCGTAGTTGATCTCCAGAGAGTTGCCCTCGAATATCAGGGGCTTCGTCAATAGCTCGCCCCCCCGATACGGAGCATGAACGGAGACAAACCCGTCGGTGCGCAGCGTGCACCTCACAAGATGAGATCTGCTCGGTTCGGCCAGCTGGTCCATGCCCTGGGTGTAATACAGGGACAATTCTTCCGGCCCGGCAGAGAGAACACCGCAGGCGGCGTAGTTGTTCCGTCCGCTCCAGCTCCTCCGGTCGAGCCCGGGGCGCAGGAAGGATTCCATGAAAGTCCTTTCGAAGCGAAGCCCGTCCCGGGACGTCATGAAGGCACCGTCGTTCACATTTTGTCTGTTATCCGGGCCTACCTTGAAATTATCGAGCTCTGCATCGCTCAATGCTTTTTTATAAACCATTCGGCAGGGAAACGACAGGAGGAGATGCGGCGCCCGGAAGTACGGCTGCACCTCGCTTGCGTAGAGATGTTCCTCCACCGGCGCGTCGCCGCAACTGATCGGCTCGACGTCTTTCCAATGGATGAAGTCTTCGGATCGGGCCCGACCGAACCACCGCCACCCCTTTTCATCATTGCCAGCACCGGGAGCGGCCATGGGTTGCTTGTTGTGGTCGATCCAGATGCGAAAATACGCAAAGTAGCATTTATCGGAATCGGACCAGAAACAAGGGATGGAGCATCCGTCCGAGCGCAGCGGCCAGTTCTTCTTGTTGAGCAGAGGCTCCTTGGAGATCTTCCTCCAGTGGATGCCGTCCCCCGATACGTAGCCCCAGAATGGTCTTCCATCTTTGAAAGATCCAGTGAGGGCTTTGAAGCGCTCTGAAGCCGGGACGCCGGGACGGGTGTCGATGAACGGCGTGAAGTTGTGACTCGCCGCGGGATCGTCAGGCGGAAGCACAATATTGTTCGTGCGGACTCTCGAGCCGGACTTTTGGTCCGTAAATTCATACAAGGTCAAGGACGGCTTGATCCAGCGAATACCATCCTCACTGAGCGCGACGCAGGTCACCTCCCGGCCACGGATGGCCTTTCCGTCTTTGTCGAACCAACTGGGCCAGCCCCGGTAATACATGCGGAATTGAGGGCTGTCTTTCGGATGGTCTTTATCCGCCAACACCGTCACGTACCCCGTATGAGCTCCTTCCCAGGGCTGATCGAAGACGATCGCCGTCTCCTTCCGCTGAGGCGAATGGAGCCGCAGCTCCGTGCCCCTCATGTCTTCGATCAGGAATCGGTCCGTGAAGAGCTCGCGACGCGACCCGATTCTGAGCGGGGCTACGGCGGCGGGCGCGGCGCGGGTGGCGGGTTCGCCTGCCTCACACATGCTCGGAACCTCTAGGGTGAGCACGATTGCCGCTACAACCGCCCACAAACGCGTGGATCGCCGGGGGGAATGTCTCATCTTCATGCTTTCTCCTTGTTGTTGTTCGTAGTTTCCTAGCAGCCCGTTATGGCGAAAATAAAATCCGCCTTCACGGGGACGGTGAGGATAGTCCGGTCAATGGCACTTCCGCGACCATGTGCACAGGCATTTCCGAGCCGATGAGCGGCTTGTGAGGCTGGTGCCGCGTTTTCCGGCACCCAATCAGCTGCACCCGGAACGGCTGTCCTCCCATCTGGGGTGGCATTTCTCTTGCGTCGGTGCAGAGGCTCTCCAGGTCCGGCTTCCAGGCGGCTTTATTGTGACCTCGCGCCCGGCTGGGGTCAGAGGCTGTGGATGTCGATCACGGGCAGCTCGTCGGGCGATGCCTGGAAGACGTCGCCCTTGTCAGATGCCTGGACGAGCTCGCCTCAGTCGGTGGGCGGTCCGCGAGCCGGCGAGATTTCGCGTCGCAGCAGCCTCCGGTGCCGTGACCGTCGCCCCCATGCCCGCCGGTCGTGGCGTCGCACCGCTTGCCAACGTTACCAATCGCCAACGCCGTGACTGCCCGCCTGAGCTCGTAGTTCGGCGCGAATACTGCCCGGCCGCACGGTTCCTCGGCGATCTTGCCAACCGGATCGCCGCGGCCGATCCCGGAGCCGCGGCCGGCTGAACCACTGTTTGTGGCCGCCTCGGCGGCTAGAATCGATGTCGACGTTTGGTCTGCCTGAACGTCGCCGGTGCTTGCGAGGAGGATCCATGATCGGGCGTTGCCGCTGGCTCGTGGCGATCTGTTTCTGGGCGTGCATGGCGGAGGTCCGGGCGTTCGACGACCCAAACGCCGATCGCGCCGCCCTGCCCACGGTGCCGGCGGAATTCGAGATCCGGTTCTTCGCCCGTGAACCACTCGTCCGCCAGCCCTGCTCCCTGGCCTTCGATGCCCGGGGGCGGATGTTCGTCGGCATGGGGCCGCAGTACCGCATGCCCACGCCCACCACACCAGGGGATTCGGTCGTCATCGTCGAGGATACGGACGGCGACGGAGTTGCGGACAGGACGCGGGAGTTCGCGACGGGATTCAACACGATCCAGGGCCTGGCATGGCGGGGCCGGGATCTGTGGGTCGCCAATGCCCCCGACCTGACGGTCGTCCGCGATCTCGACGGCGACGACGAGGCCGACGAGTACGTGCGGATCTACGGCGATCTCGGCAACCTCGAGCACGCCCTGCACGGCCTCAACTGGTCACCCGACGGAAAGCTCTACATGTCGAAGGGCAATTCCAAGGGCTATTCGAATCCGAACGCGCCGCAGGGGCCGAAGGGGCCGGCGCCGCGGGAGTTCATGAAACTCTGGCACGAGAAGGTGCATCCGGACTGGCCCGTCTTTCCGCCGCCGGCGACCTTCAGAAAGAACGAGTACAAGCGGAGTTATCACACGCCGCCCGATGATCAGGGGCGGGAGGGGGGCGTGCTGCGGTGTGAGGACGGCGGCGCGAACCTGGAGATCGTCTCGCGGGGCATGCGGAACCCCTGGGACATCACGCTCGACGACGCCTTCAACTGGATCGGCACCGACAACGACGGCAACGGCGGCGATCGCATCTTCATGCCGTTCTGGAACGCGCACTTCGGCTGGAGCCACTCGTGGAGCGCCCACTGGGGACCGCAGCCGCATCCCCCCACCGCGCCGGTGAGCAGCACGCTCGGCGAAGGTTCGGGCACCGGCATCGTGTTCTGTGACTCGCCGCAGATGCCTCCCGCGTATCGTGGCGTGTTCCTCATCAACGACTTCCTGCGCAAGACCACGTTCGTATGGCGTCCGCAGTGGGACGGCGCCCTGATGATGCCCCGCCCCGGTTCCGACGAGCGTGGCGGATGGCAGCCATTCGTGCAGGGGGGCAAGGCACTCTTCCGTCCCACCGACATCGAGATCGGACCGGACGGCAGCCTGTGGATTCTCGGCTGGAGCGCCGCCTACGGTTCGACGCTCAAGAACGACGACGACTTGAAGAGCGGCAAGTGGGACAACGAGGGGCGGATCTTCCACGTCCGCTGGAAGGACGCTCCGCCGGCCAACTGGCAGACGTCGAAGCGTGCCAAGCCGGCGCAGGAGTGGTCGGTCGCCGAACTTATCGAGGATTTCACCGGGCCGCTGCCGGTGTGGCGGATCGACGCGGCGGATGAACTGGTGCGCCGCGGGGCGGCGGTGAAGGCCGAACTCGTGGCCGCGCTGGAGTCGGGCCGCCTGTCGAGGATGCAGGAGACGTGGACGGCGTGGACGCTGGGCCGGATCGCGCCGGAGGACGCGACGATCGAGGCGTTTTTCGCCCGGGCGGCCGCCGGGACCGTGCCAGGCCGCGACCGCGGCGAGGCGGGCGTCGGCAACCTGCAACTCCAGGCGATCCGGATCCTTGCGCATCGCATCCGGCAGTTCGGCAAGGTGGCCGAACTGCCGGCCGCGGTGACCGACTTGCTGCAGAGCACCGAGCCGCGGCTGCGGTTTGCCGCCGTCGATGCGATCGTGCAGGCCCGGCAGACGGGCCGGGCACCGGCGGTCGTCGGTTTGCTGGCCACGGAGACCGACCGCGTCACCTTCTACGCTGCCTGGCAGGGGCTGCGGAGCCTGCTGCCGGCAGCGGACCTGAAGAACCTGCTCCTCGACAAGCGGGCCGGCGTGCGGCGGGCCGCGTTGCTGGCGTTGTTGGAGACGCATGCCATCGGCACGGAGGAGGTGCGGATGCTGGCGGACGGCGATATCGACGAGACCGTCGTGGAACTCGCAAAAATGAGGCTCGGCGGAAAGCCGGCGTCCGGCAAGCCCGCGCCCGTGCCGCAGCAGGTGGTCAGCGCGTCGCTGCTGACCGGCATGAAGGCACGGAGCGCGCACGCCTACCGGACCGTTCCCGGCGGGGTGCGGCCGGAGAGCCCCGTCTACACCGACCGCAGGTACGCGATTACCGCGATCCCCGACGCGCTCCTCCACGCCGAACTCGTGCAGACGGCGAACGAGGACGATGGCTCCGCCGGGGATGAATTCCTCACCTTCGACGTCCTCGTGCCGGCGCGGGTGCACGTCGCCTTCGACACGCGGGCCAAGACGCCTCCCGCGTGGCTGCGGCAACGCTTTCGGGCGAGCGACCAGAAGATTGCCACCAACGACTCCGCGTTCCAGCTCTACGCGCTGGAGGTGGCCACTCCGGGCCGGATCGCCCTCGGGGGCAACACCGACGATGGGCGGGCCGGCGGCAAGGGGAACTACTTCGTCGTGGTCGAGCCGTTGCCGCTGGCCACGCTGGCCACGCCGACGACGTTGGACCAGGCCCTTGCAGCACTGCCGAAGGGGGACGCGAAGCGGGGCGAACTGTTGTTCAAGACCGTTGCCGGCTGTGGGAAATGCCACAGCCTGAGCCAGCAGGCCATCTCCTTCGGCCCGCAGCTCGCCGACATCGGCTATCGGGCGCCGGTCAAGCACATCGTCGAGTCGATCGTCGCGCCGGATGCCCACATCACCGAGGGCTACGGCCAGCACGCCATCGAGACCGACGACGGCCGGGTCGTCACCGGCGTCATCCTTGCGGAGACCGATCTGGCGGTGCAGCTGGGCACGGGCACGTTGGAGCGGGTATTGATTCGCAAGGACCAGATCGAGGACCGGCGCAACCTGCGGACGTCGGCGATGCCGGCGTTCGGCCAGATGCTGACGCCCGCGCAGGTGGCCGACGTGGCGGCGTTCCTGCTCACGCAGAAGGTCAAGCCGGGTGATCCGGAGCCGAAGTCTGCGCCCGTGAAGCCCGACTCGCCCGCCGGTTCCTCCGCGCCGACGGCCGCCGGCCCGCCGCCGAAGCCGGTGATCGCTGCCGATTCGCCGTTCGGGCTGCAGTTCGCCGGCGGAAAGCTGCTGATCACCCACGGCAAGTCGCCCGTGGCGGAATTCGTGTTCGAAGACCTGTCGGTTCTGCGACCGTGCTTCGCCAACGTGCACGGGCCGAAGGGGACGAGGCTGACGCGGAATTTTCCCCCGGTCGCCGGCGACAACGACCATCCCACCATGCACCCTGGCATCGCCTACGGGTTCGGCAGCCTCGGCGGGGATGATTTCTGGAGGAACAAGGGACGGATCAGGCACGTCTCCTTCTCTGCTCCTCCCACGGCGACCAAGGACCGGGTCACGTTCGCGACCGAAAGCGATCTCGTGTCGTCGGCCGGGAAGAGGCTGGGGGCCGTCACCAACAAGTGCACGCTGCTCGCCCGGCCATCCGGCTGGCTGCTGATATGGGACGCGACGTTCCGTTCCGACGACGCCGACTTCGCGTTCGGTGATGCCGAGGAGATGGGCTTCTGCGCCCGGATGGCGACGGACCTCAGGGAGATAGCCGGCGGGCAGATCGTCGCGAGCGATGGCCAGAAGACGGCCAAGGAGACCTGGGGCCGGCCGGCCGCGTGGTGCGACTACTCCGGCGGGAAGGAAGGTTCGCTGCGGGGCATCACGCTCATGTCGGCGCCGGGGAATTTCCGCGAGTCGTGGTGGCACAACCGCGACTACGGCGTGTTCGTCGCCAATCCATTCGGTCGGGCGGCGATGAAGCAGGGGGCGCCGAGCACGGTGACGGTCAAGAAGGGAGAGTCGCTGCGGCTGATGTACGGGGCGATGCTGCACGACGGGGCCGATTACGACCCGGCGGTGGCCTACCGGGAGTTCGTCGCCGTCGTCGAAAAGTGACAGCAGCCTCCGGTGCCGTGACCGTCGCCCCCATGCCCGCCGGTCGTGGCGTCGCCCCGCTTGCCGACGTTGTCTTCCCAGGCCGCCCCATCCGCCGCGCGAAAGAGCATGGCTCGCACGCCAGCCCTGTGCGGCGAGAACCTTCCCGTCGTTCCCGCCGGCGATCCCGATCCGGGAGTGCCGTCAGCGGACCAGACTGGCGAAGAAGCGGCCCAGGGCCTCGCGGTCGAAGGGCTTGACGATGAAATCATGGGCCCCGAGCTGGATGCACTCGGCCAGTTTGGTCCGCTGATCGACGGCGCTGACCATCACGATCCGGGCCTGCGGGTCGGCGCCGCGGATCGTCCGCAGCGCCTCGACGCCGTCCATTTCGGGCATCACGATGTCGAGCGTGACGAGGTCCGGCGCGAGCTCACGGTAGCGGGCCACGGCCTCGACTCCCGTGGTCGCCTCGCCGGCGATCTCCCAGCCCGCCTTGCGGGCGATGTCCTTGATCATGGTCCGCATGATCAGTGCGTCGTCGACGACGAGGAGCCGCGGTTTCCGGCCGGCAGTCATGGGTGTCTCCCGGTGTGATGGGGTGTCAGACGGTCGTCGGCGGCAGGCCGAGCGATTCGATGGTCAGTTCGGTGGTGGCGATGTCGAACGACAGCCGGCGGCCGCGGGAGCCGCCGCACTCGCGAGCCAGCACTGGGATGCCGAGCAGGCCCAGGGCCTGCTCGATGGCGCGGACGTTCTGGTCGCCGATGGGGATGCCCGCCTGCGTCGCGAACATCCGCGCCCCTCCGGCCATCTTGGCCGAGAGCCGGAGCGTCGCGCCGCCGGCGAGCGCCGTCAGCAGCCGCAGCATCTCGGGGATCGCGGTATCAACGTACTTGCCGGCCGGCGTCCCCGCGCCCTGCGAGTCGGGCAGCATGATGTGGGCCAGGCCGGCGATGCGGATCCGCCGGTCGTAGAGGGCCAGACCGACGCAGGAGCCGACGAACGTGCGCAACTGCCCCTGATCCCGGCCGACGCCGATCTCCCCGATGCCCAGCGCGGCGGCATGAAAGCGTGCGCTCTCCGCGGGTCGGGGCGTGGTCATGTGTTCGTGGCCGCCGCGGGCACGAGCAGCAAAGAGCAGGTGATCGGCGTGTCTTCGATCGTGAAGTCGGTATGCGTGAGATACACGTGGTCCGCCACGGTGGCCTGGGGAAGGACCGCGGTCTCCATGATCGCGCCGGCATAGTCGCGGGCGAACCACGGGGGCGACGGCAGCAACGACCGGTCGCCGGCGGCGGACGCCGCCGCAGCCAAGGCGTTGAGGTAGGCACAGCCGATGATGTTGGCCGTCTCGACCAGGGCGGATGTCTCCAGCTCGCCCCAGTCCGCCGCGGTCCCGGCCGCCTGGCCGAGGAGCAGATCGGCGAGGGCCAGACCGCTCGCATCGTCGCAGGCGAGCAGGAGCACCCCCTCCATGGGGCCGTCGATCCGCATCGCGCAGGCAGCGAGCGGCAGGTCGAGGGGCCCAAGCAGGCTGACGGCCTCCTCGAGCGGCACGGAGCGGACATCGCGGATCGCGATCCGCGCCGGACGGCCGAGCCACTTCGACAGGGCGGCCGAGGCCCGCTCGGCGGCCTGGCGGAAGAGAGCGGCGTGGCTGGAGAGCGTTTCGGGCTGCATGTCGGGATGATCCGCTGGTGTGTGCTGCCGGCGACGGACCGCGGGGCCGCCGCTCAGCCGGCCGGTGCCGCGCCGGCGTTGGCAAGCGAGTCGCCGGTCCGCCGGCCGAGATCGAGGCAGGCTGCCACGTCGAGAAGCAGGCAGACAGACCCGTCACCGAGGATACTCGCTCCCCCGAGCCCGCGGATATGGATGAAGTTCTCGTCGAGCGGCTTGACGACGAGGTCCCGCCCCCCGAGCACCTCGTCCACCCGGAGGCCGACCGCGCGGCTGCCGGACTGGAGCACGGCGACGTGCCCGCCGTCAGCCGCGGCCGGCGCGGCCTTCGGCCAGGTGAACAGGTCAGCGATGCCCAGGAGCGGGAGCAGTTCACCGCGGATGTCGCAGACCCGCCGCCCTTCGACGACGACGCTGCGCTGGCCGGCGGCGTGCGTGATCTCCCGGACATGCTCGACGGGCACGGCCAGCACCCCTTGTGGCAGACGAAACACCATGCACCGCGCGATCGTCAGCGTGAGCGGAAGGCGGATCGTGAACCGCGTCCCCCGGCCGGGCCTGGTATCGACCTCGATCGTGCCGTTGAGGCCGTTGATCCGCGTCCGCACGATGTCCATGCCCACGCCGCGGCCCGAGATGTCGGAGACCGCCGCGGCCGTGCTGAATCCGGGCTCGAAGATCAGGGCGATCGCTTCGTCGTCCGAAAGGGCATCGGCCGTCACGGCGGCGATCACGCCCCGTTCCCGGGCCACCTGCCGGACCCGCGCGACGTCGATGCCGCCGCCGTCGTCCTCGACCGTGATGAAGACGTTGTTGCCCCGGTGGGCGGCCGAGAGCCGCACCGTCGCAACCTCGGGCTTGCCCCGGGCCTGGCGGACCGCGGCCGACTCGACGCCGTGGTCGATGCAGTTTCTCAACAGGTGCGTGAGCGGATCCCCGATCTCGTCGATCATCCGCTTGTCGAGTTCGGTCTTCTCGCCGACGACCTCGAGTTTCACCCGCTTCCTGAGGTCGTTGGCCATGTCGCGGACCGACCGCTTGAAGCGATTGAAGAGCGGGCCCACCGGCACCATCCGCGTGTTGAGCACGCCGCGCTGCAGGCTGGTGGAGACCCGCGTCAGCTGGTCGAGGGCCGCCGCCAGTTCGCCGAAGGCCTGCGCGCGTTCCTCCTGGAGCCGCGCCTGATCCTCGATCGCGGCCAGCTGCTCCTCGATCGCCAGCCGTTCCGGACGGCCGCCGGGCCCGCGGTCACCCTGCCCGCGCAACAGGTCGCGGATCGCCTCGGCGGCGGCCTGCGACCGGGTGACCCCGCGGGACTTGCGGAACGCCGGGGCGAGTTCGCCGGCGAGCTGCGTGAGCCGGGCCCGGTTGACGACGAGCTCGCCGGTGAGATTGAGGAGCACGTCGAGCCGATCGACGCCGACCCGCACGGTCTCCGCCAACGACGTGACCGGGACGGACTGACTGCCGGCATCGTCGCTGCCGGTTTCCGGTGCCGACGGCGGTGCCGGGGCCGGGATCGGCGCGGCACCCGCCCCCGGCACCAACGCCGTCGCGGGCTCGCGGCCCGCCTCGGCGGCGGCCGCCGGCTCGATGTCGAGCCGTTCGACGCCGTCGATGCCGGCCGTCTCTGCGATCGCAGCCCGGTCGGCGGCAGAGATGAAGATGATCTCGATGGCCGTCAGGCCAGGATGCTCCGCGAGCGCCTCCCGCGGCGGCTGGCAGTCGCGGATCGTGCCGAGGGCGGCGAGGCGGGTGAGGAGCAGTTCGGCCTTGAGCTCCGCCATCGGCAGCCCCGCCCGAAGACGCACGCCGAGCCGCCAGGCGGACGCCGCGGCTGAAGACTGGGCCGGCGGCGGCGCCGTCACCTGCTGCGGCGCGGTGATCGGCGCACTGGTGACCGGGGCCGCCGGGGATGCGGTCGCCGCCGGAGCCGTCGTCTCCAAGCCCACGACATCGTCAAGCAGCGGGCCGGCGGCCGTGATCGCCTCCCCTACCTGCAGCCGACGGTTCGCGTCGCGCAGGTAATCGACGCAGCGGAGCACGACGTTCATCGTCTCCGTGTCGAGAACCCGGCGGCCGGACCGCAGCCGCTCGAAGTGACTTTCCAGGTGATGGGTGAGCGCGGTGACCTTGTCGAGCCCGAGCAGGCCGGAGGCACCCTTGATGGAGTGGATCAGCCGAAAGGCCTCGTTGAGGCCCGTGGCGTTCGCGGGCTGGGCCTCCAGCCCGAGGAGCGTCTCCACGAGCGCGTCGAGATTCTCGTTCGTCTCGTCGAGATACAGCCGAAGGAATTCCGCCATTTCATCGGCGGACAAACCGTTTCGGAACGAGGATGACTGGGCCATCGCTGGACCGACCGCGGGGGGCCGGCTCACGGTTTCTGGTAGAGGAAGGGGGATTGTTTGCGGAGCGGGGCGACCATGTCGTGGATCCCGTCGGCGGGACCGACCACGAGGAATCCGCCCGGGGCAAGCGCTTCCACGAGGTGCCGACAGGCCTTCGCCTTCGACTCACGATCGAAATAGATCATCACGTTGCGGATGAAGATGCAGTCCTGACGCGGACCGGGCAGCGGCTCGAGGAGGTTGTGCCGCCGGAACTCGCACCAGGCCCGCAGCGGCTGCGCGACGGTCCACTCCTCGCCCTCGGCCGTCGTCGTGAAGCAGCGCCGCAGCCGGGCCGGGGAGACGTGTTCCAGCGACCGCTTCTGGTACCGGGCCCGGCGGGCCGCGGCCAGCGCCGTCTCGCTGATGTCGGTGCCGAGCAGCGCGATCTGCCAGCCCGCCAGCCGGCCGGCCGCCTCGGCGAGGCAGATGGCGACCGAATACAGTTCCTCCCCCGAACTGCAGGCCGCCGACCAGATCCGCAGGGAGCGGTCGTGCCGGCCCGCCGCAGCCCGGGCCAGCAGGTCGTCGAGGAAGCCGCCGGCGAGCCATTCGAAGTGGCTCTCCGTGCGGAAGAAATGCGTCTCGTTGGTGGTGACGGCGTCGATGAACTGCTCCAGCTCGCCCGGCAGCCGCCGCGCCGTCAGCAGCCGGTAGTAGTCTTCGAACGACTCCAGACCGTGCGACTTGAGCCGGCGCCGGATCCGGTTGCTGAGCAGGGTGATCTTGCCATCCTGCATGTGGATGCCCGTCTCGCGGTAGATGAACTGCCGGAACCGGGCAAACTGCTCCGGCGTCAGCTTGGTCAGTTCCCACACGGGCCGCTCCCTCGCTGACGCACGTCAGACCGTGAACCGCTTGACGAGGTTCCGCAGCCCCTGGGCCTGGGCTCCGAGTTCCTCGGCGCTGGCGGCCATCTCCTCCGCCGAGGCGGCGTTCGCCTCGGTCGTCTGCGACACCGAGCGGATCGCCATCTTCACCTCGCTGGCGCTGGCCGCCTGGGACTCGGTTGCCGAGGCGATGGCGTGGATGCCCGTGGCGGTCGTGGCGACGGCGGCCACGATCGCCTCCAGCGAATGGCCGACCTTTTCCGAAAGCCCCGCCCCCTCCTGCACCCGCTTGGTGGACTCCTTGATCAGGGCCGTGATCTCCTTGGCCGCCTCGCTGGCCCGCTCGGCGAGCTTGCGGACTTCGTCGGCGACCACGGCGAAGCCCAGGCCATGCTCGCCGGCCCGCGCCGCCTCGATGGCGGCGTTGAGCGCCAGCAGGTTGGTCTGGCTGGCGATGTCGCCGATCACCTGGATGATGTCGGTGATCTGCTCGGACGACTTGCGGATCAGTCCCATCGACTCGATCGCCGCGGTGACGGCATTGCCGCCAACCTGGGCCATCCGCTTCGTCTCCTCCGCCTGTCCGCGGGAATCGGCCGCCCCCTTCGAGATGGCGTCGATCGAGCCCACGAACTGCTCGACCGCCGCGGTCATCTCCTCGACGCTCGCCGCCTGCGACTGGGCGCCCTCGCTGAGACCGCTCGAGCTCTCCGCGATCATCCGCGCCCCCTCGTTCTGCTGATCGGCGGCCTCGGAGATCTGGCGGACGAGATCCCGCAGTTCCTGGAACATGGCGTTTGCCCGGGCGGCGAGCCGGCCCATGTCGTCAGCGCCGTCGAAGTCGATCGTGCGGGAAAGATCTCCCTGCGCGACCGCCTCGAAGACATCGACGACCGCCTTGACCTTGTGCTCCAGATCCTCCTGGTTGCGGACGATCTCGTGCTGCTGGGCCTCCTCGCGTTCGCGGCTCCGGACCTGGGCGGTGATCAACTCCCAGGTGATCATCGGCCCGAGGTAGGCGCCGCTGCGGTCCCGGACCGCCGACGCCGTCAGGTCGACCCACTCGTCGCCGAGGGGAAACGAGGTGCGGTGCGGAAGATTCCCCGGATCGGCGAGCAACGCCCGCTGGTGCTCGGGCCGCTTGTGGAATATGTCGAACGACCGACCCACCACCTCTTCGGCCCGGCAGGGGAGGAATTTTTCCAGCCGGCGCAGGGACGTCATCGAGGCGGGATTCGCGTACACGATCGTGCCCGTGAGATCGGCGAGCATGAGGCCGACGGAGGTGTTTTCCACCATCTGCCAGAACCGCTGCTGAATCGCCCGGTCGGCGTCGCGCTCGATCCGGTCAGCGGTGACGTCGATGGCATATTTCACGACACCCTTGACCACGCCCCGGGCACCGATGACCGGGCTGTAGGTGCCGCGAATCCAGACCCGCTGCCCGTCCTTGGCCACCCGGCAGAATTCGCCATTCATGAACTCTCCGCCCCGCAGCCGGGCCCAGAAGTCGCGATACGCCTGGCTGGCCCGGGCGGCGTCATCCACGAACATCTCGTGATGGCGGCCGCGGACCTCGGCGAGGCTGTAGCCCAGCAGGGCGAGGAACACGTCGTTGGCGTCGATGATCGTGCCGTCGGGCGCGAACTCCACGCGGGCGAGCGAGCGGTCGAGGGCGGCCTTGATGCCGGCCGGCGTGAACGAGCGGAGGGTCGGGGCCATGTCAGGGGGTTCCGGGCGGGGCGGGGCTGGGGCTTGGGTGCGGCAGACCGGCGGGGTGCACGACGTCGAGTTGGGCCGGTTCGAGCAGCGTATCGACGTCGAGAATGATGCACAGCGCGTCGCCGTCGCGGGCGAAGCCCGTGACGGCACTGCGGCCGCCGGCGGACACCGCCTCGGGGGGCGGCTGGATCTGCTCGGCCGCGATCCGCATGACCCGCGACACCGAGTCCACGAGGCAGCCCATGATCCGCGACCCGACGGCGACGACGATGGTCCGGGTCTCGGCGTCGATCGGCCGGCGCGGCAGGCCGAAGAGGACGCGGAGATTGACGATCGGGATGATCGTGCCCCGCAGGTTGCTCACGCCCTCGACGGCGGCGGGCACGTCGGGCAGCTGGGCGACCCGCGTGGGAATCACGATCTCGCGGATGCGATCGATGCGGAACGCGTACGCCTGGCCCGCCAGTTCGAAGCCCACGAACTGCACGGTGCGGCTGGCGGTCGGCGGGGCGGTGGGCAGGGATTCCATGCGTCGTGGGTCGCTTGTGGGTGCAGAGGATCCGGCAACGTTCGCACCGCCGGGGGATCCCCGTCCTGCAGCAAAGAGGATATAGCCTCGAAAGTGGTGCCGTTCAACTTTTGCCAGCCGGAACGTCCGCTGGCCTCGGCATGTCCGGCATATCCGCTGCCACGCGACCGGCCTGCGGCCTGCCGGCGGGTCCGAGCCCGGGGTAGGATGTTCCGCATGAGCCTGCGCCGTCTTTCCGTCGTCGTCGCCGAAGATTCCGCCCTCTATCGCCAGATGCTGCTGAACGTCCTGCAGCGGATCCCGGGCGTCGAGGTGGTGGGCGTGGCCGCGGACGGGATCGAGGCCCTGGCCAAGGTCGTCGAGTTCCAGCCCGACGTCCTCACGCTGGACGTGCAGATGCCGCAGCTCGATGGGCTCGGCGTGCTCCGCGAGCTGCGCCGCCGCGGCAGCCGCACGAAGGCGATCATGGTCAGCAGCCTGACGGCCGCCGGCGCCCCGACCACGGTCGAGGCGCTGTTGGAGGGGGCCTTCGACGTCGTGCCGAAGCCCGTCGGCGTCGATCCCCACGTCGCCCGCGTTGCCATCCACGAGGCCCTCGTCGAGAAGCTGGCCGCGGTCGCCGACACGCTGCTTGGCCCGACCGCGACCGAGGGGAGTGCCGGTCCGGCCCCGGATCGGGTTGGAAGCCGGGCCATCGACGCCGTCGCGATCGGCACGTCCACCGGTGGACCGCAGGCTCTGCGGAGCCTGATCCCGGCGCTGCCGGCGGATTTGCCGGTGCCGCTGTTCGTCGTCCAGCACATGCCCGCCGGATTCACCGCTTCGCTGGCCGCACGGCTCGACGACCTTGCCCCGCTGCGGGTCGTGGAGGCGGTCCATGGCATGCCCGTCACGGCCGGCTGCGTGCACGTGGCGGCCGGCGGCTGGCATCTGACGGTCGACCGGCAGCGGGAGGCCGTGCAGTGCGTGCTCGACGCCGGCCCGCTCCGGCTCGGCTGCCGGCCGTCGTTCGACTCGCTCCTGGAATCGCTGGTGCCCGTCTACGGCTCCCGGCTGATGGCAGTCGTGCTCACCGGCATGGGGCACGACAGTTTGGCCGGCTGTCGTGTGGTGAAGGCCGCCGGCGGCTTCGTCGTCGCCCAGTCGGCCGCGGGCTGCACGGTGTACGGCATGCCGAAGGCGGTCGCCGCGGCGGGTCTGGCCGACGCGGTGTTGCCGCTGGAATCGATTCCGGCCGCGATCACGGCCTGTGTCCGCGGCCGCAGCCCCCGCTGACGACCGCGACCGCAGGTCGAAAGCCGGCCCACGAACTGGATCGGCGGGCGTCGATCGAGCGGGGGAAACCGCGGCCGGTGCTCAACGGGGCAGGCTCGGTGCTGGGGATTCCTTCGAAAGTCATCCTCTGGGACCATCGCGCCGACAATCACGCCGTCTCGGCGGCGACGGAGGAGTCGATCCGCCGCTATCTCGACGCCAACGATCTGGACCACGTGAAGGTGCGGATCAACCAGTACGCCCCGCTCGATGACTGGCGGAGACTGCGGGCCAACAAGACCGTCGGCTGGGGGTATCGCTACACGCGCCCATCGGCATGGCGTGTTTCACAGCCGTGCCGACGGCGATCATGAAGCCGATCACGTGGTCGCGACAAGCCTCCTGTCTCAGAGTTCCCGGCCGTCGCCGAAGTCGGCCATCCACACCAACCGAGCGCGGTCGAGTTTGCCCTGGGCTGTGAGTGGCCAGCGGTCGACGCGAAAAAAGCTGACGGGCACCGAAAGCGGTTCCAGGCGGGCGGCGGCCCAGGCGGCCAAGGCCTCCGCGCCGGGATCGACGGCGCTGGGGCGGAGTTCGTAGAACGCCACGGGCACCTGGCCCTCGCGTTCATCCGCGGCCCCCACCACCGCGGCGGTCGCCACGCCGGGATGCGAGAGGATCGCGTCCTCCACCATCGCCGGGGCCACCTTGAACCCCCCGCGCGAGATCATGTCCTTCTGCCTGCCCGCGAACCAGAGGAAGCCATCTTCGTCGGTCGAGGCCAGGTCCTCGGTGTCGAGCCAGCCCGACCTGAGCATCCGATGCGTGGCCAGCGTGTCGTTCCAGTAGCCGACCATCATGTCGGGGGTGCGCACGAGAACCCGTCCCACCTCGCCCGGAGGCGTGTCCGCGCCGCTCTCGGTCACCACCCGCACCGCGACGCCCATCATCGCCTGCCCGATCGACCCCGGCTTGGAAGGGCCGTGCGGCGGGCTGATGCAATAAAAGCCCGTTTCCGTCATGCCGCAGATTTCGAGCAACGGCTTGCGCACCACATCCTTCATAAGCGCATGGACTGCAGCCGGGCATGTGTCACCACCCACGATCCAGTATCGCAGTCGGCTGAAATCGGCCGCCCGCGCCGCGGCGTGCTCGAGAAGGCCGCGCGTCAGGCTCGGAGGCGTGAGCAGATACGTGGGGCGAGAGTCCGCATGGGCCTGCCAAAAGGACCCCGCGTCATGGCGATCCAGGAGCGTGATGCTTCCCCCGACACAGAGCATCGGCATCAGCTGGCCGAGCATGAACACCGGCCGGCCGATGCTCACGCACGCCAGCGTGGCATCGTCGGCCGTAAGCGTCAGTTCGTCGATGAACAGCCGCACGCGGTGAGTCATGCGACCCTGGGTGTGGGCCACACCCTTGGGCCGCGCCGTGGTCCCTGACGTGTAGACCAACAGCCCGATCGGATCCGACGCCAGGCCCGGGGACATCGCTGGCGTCGCGGCGGGGCCGGCGAGCAGGTGCCCAAACGGCACAGCGCCCGCAGGCGGCTCGTCCGGAACGTCGCCGCAGAGCACGACAGCGTCGAGTTGATCACGGGCCTCCGCTGTCACGGCACCGAGCAATGCCGGCGACGTGACGAGCATGCGGCCGCCGCTGTGCCTGAGGATGTACTCCACCTGCGGCGGGGCGAACGTGGGAGACAGTGGCACGGCGATGAGGCCGGCCTTCGCGGCGGCCAGGATCGAGATCGCCAGTTCCACGCCGTTGGGCAGCAGGAAGGCCACGCGATCCTGGCCGGTCAGTCCCAGCGACATGAAACCGTGGGCGACCCGGGCGACGCGATCGGCGAGATCGGCATACGAAAGCGAACCGGCGGAGCTGTGGATCGCGACGGCGTGCGGCGCTCTCGCCGCCGCATCGTCGAGCATGGCGGCCAACGTCATGGGTGGTCCTGCTTTCGCGTGCGAAGACGTTACTTTTTACCAGAGTCCGCGCTGGTGTTGAGGGCGATGTGCGGGGTCTGCTAGCCTCCCTTCGGCCGGCAGGGCGAAGATGCCGCGGATTCCCGCGGCCGCCCTGCGGTGAAAGCGAGCAGCACTGTGGCCCCAATCCCCGCAGCCGAGTCAGCCCTCCCGGAAGGGAGTGGCGTGGACCGCGCGGGGCTGATCTTGTTCACGCTCGCGGCGATGCAGTTCATCAGCACCGTCGATTTCATGATCGTGATGCCCCTGGGGCCGCTCCTGTTCGACACCCTGGGCATCGACACCGTGCAGTTCAGCTGGGTCGTCTCGGCCTACACGTTCGCGGCCGGGTGCGCTGGCTTTGCGGCTGCGGCGGTGCTCGACCGCGTGGGACGCAGGTCGGCCTACATCGCGCTTTCAGCCGGCCTGCTGCTGGGCACCCTGGCCTGCGGCTTGGCGACGAATTACCAGCTGCTGGTCGCGGCTCGGTGCCTGACGGGCGCGTTTGGCGGAGTGTTGGGCGGTTTGTCGTATGCCATCGTGGCGGACGTGTTTCCCGAGGAGCGGCGCGGCCGGGCGACAGGCTTGCTGATGTCGGCGTTCGCTGTGGCGTCGGTGGTGGGCGTGCCCATTGGCATCGCGCTGGGCAACCGCTCCGGCTGGGGAGCGCCGTTCCTCGTGCTCGCGGCGCTGGGGCTGCCGCTGTTGGGCATGGCCGCGTGGGCGATGCCGCCGCTGACCGGCCACCTGGGCGGGACGCGACGACGTCCCCTGGCCCAGTTGCTGGACACGCTCACGTATCCCTCCCATCGGCCTGGCTTGGCCCTCACCGCCATCCTGATGTTCGGCGCATTTTCCGTGATTCCCTATATCAGCGCCTCCTACGTGAGCAACGCGGGGGTCACGGAGGCCCAGTTGCCAGTCGTGTTCGTGGCCGGGGGCATGCTCACGCTCGTGAGCACGCCGCTCGTGGGCCGGCTCATCGATCGCCATGGTGCCCTGCCCGTGTTTCGTTGCGCGGTGTCGCTGGCGGCCGTGATGACGCTCGTGGTCACTCACCTGCCGTCGGTGGGGCTTGCCGTGGCGGCCCTGGTGGCAAGCTTGATGATGGCGAGCAACGCGGGGCGGTTGGTGTCCTCCGTATCACTGATCACGGCCAGCATTGAGCCCCGGCGGCGCGGTGGCTTCATGTCGGTCAATTCGTCGGTGCAGCACATCGCCAGCGGCCTCGGCACCGTATGCGGTGGGCTGATCTTGGAGGGTGGTGCCGGCGAACCCCTGCGTTATTTTGGAACGGTCGGCATCCTCGCCGTCGCCGTAACGCTCACGAGCCTCTGGTTCGCCGGCCGCGTGCGGCCTGTCGCGGCATCCATCTCTCGGTCCGTCAGTTCTGGATGCTGAACGAGGTGAGCGACTGGACCGCGGATTGCGCCTGCTCGACGCCGCTGCGGCAGCCGACAGGAGGAAAAAAATGACGAACTATCCTTGGGATCCAAACCGCGAGCCGATTCCCAAGCTCAGGCCAGCCGTCACGCCGCTGGCCACAAGGGAAGTTCGGCACGCAACGCGAAGACGCGACCGGCAGGCTTGGGGACGACGATCACTACACCGGCGGCCGTCATAGCCGTCCGCCGAGGATCAACTTTGCTCGGCTCAGGCCGCGTCGGCGGTGTCCTCGGAGGTGTGGGTGCCGTTGGCCCCGTTCGCCTTGCGGCGGCGGAGTCGGCGGAGCCCAACCACCGCGATGCCGCTGCCGATGCCGAGCAAGCCGAGCGTCAGCGGCTCGGGAACGATCACCAGTTGGCCGTAGGAGGAACCGCCTTCAACGACGTTGTTGCGGAATTCCATCACCGTAGTTCCGGAGGTCACCTGCCAGACGTCACCCACGAGTGACCACGTGCCCGAGTACTGGCTGGCAGGATCGAAGACGATACTACCGAACGTCCCGCTGGTCTTGTCGAGTTCGTATTTGAACAAGTTGAACGTGCCGCTCGAGAACGTCTGCGTGAAGTTCAGCGTCATCGTGCCGCCATAGGTCAGGGCGCCGCCGTTCACTCCGGCCGTGATGTCGATGGCGTCATAGTGCGTGCCCCGCGCGGAGCCGGTGATCTCCATGATCACGTTGCCGGTCGAACCGAGCGCGACCGACGTGTCGTCGAAGGTCAGAAGCCCAGGACTGTTGCCCGGGGAGAGCTTGCCATTGATCGTGACGGTCGTCGGGCCGCCGCCGCCGCCGGCCACGGTGCCGCTGCCCATCAGCGTCTGGCTGCCGGTGAACGTGTACGCCGTGTCGGTGACGTCGAGCCTGGCGCCGGAGCCGGCCGCGGTGCCGACGACGACGGTGCGGCTCGAACCGATCGACGCGCCCGCGCCGATCGTCAATCTGCCGGCCTCGATCTGCGTCGTTCCGGTGTAGGCGTGACTGCCACCGAGCACCCAGCGACCCAGGCCGGACTTGATGAGCGCCGTCTGGCCGCCGTTGTCAGCCAGGGCGGTGGTGAGCGTGTTCGTCCCGGTGTTCGTACCGGAGAGCGTGAACACCCGGGCACCGGTTTGACCGTTGAAGCCGATCGTGCCGCCGCCGGTGAAGCTCAGCGCCCCCGTCGTGCCGTCGGCGATGATGCCGCCGCCGCCCGTGCCGATGCTAAACAGGCGGTTGGTGGTGGAACCGGTGCCGCCGGAATATCGAAGGCTGCCGCCGTTCAAGACGAGGTTTGAGGCGGATGTGGTTGAAATACCGAGACTATTGAAGAAACCAAATCGAACACTCACGTTGGTGCCAGCTGAGGACCAAGGAGCGCTCACGGTGAACGTCGTTGCGGAGGTCACGGCTGTGACCGTGCCAGAGTAACCACCAGCGCCTCCAAGGATCCCATTGATTCCAAAAATATTCATGCCCACCTGAATTCCGGCCACTGATGCGATCGTGCCGGTAGTGCCATTAAGCGTGCCGGAGATAGTTCCGGTGACGCCCGCATCGGCAAGCGCGCGGATATCGAGGACGCCGCCCTGGATTACCGTAGGCAGAGAGTAGGCATTCTGGCTGTTTGCGAGCGTCAACGTACCAGACTCGAGCTTCAGCAAGCCCAGACCTCCTTGTGCCCGAAACGTATTAACATCGTTGGTAATCTGGGCGGAAAGAGTGGAACTGACGGTGGAGGCTAATCCGAGAATTGAATTTGAAACTCCGTAGATTCGTGAATTAGTGGCACCACCGGTCGGGTTCAAAAAGATCTGGGTTCCCGTCGCTAAAACCAGTTCAGCTGCTTGGATGTTCGCCATCTCCAAACTCACGCCGTACTTGATCGCAGATGCGGCAGAGATGGTCGTTTGGTCCGAAACCAACAACTTTCCGGTCCACGTGTTCGCCGCGTTGGAAATGGTCAAACCGGTGCCGGCGCCCCCCGCAACATTCGAATTCAGTGTCGCGGTTCCAGTGAGTTTTGACTGTAGCAAGACATTCGAATTCCCACTCTGGTTAAAGGCAACTGTACCGCTGGCAAGATCCAGTGTGAGGTTCGAAGCGAACGTGGTGGTAGCGGCAGCGTTTCGGTTGAAGGCGTTGAAACCGCCGCCGTTGAACGTGAGCGTGGGCATAGATCCCGTTGCTGCCTGAAACGTCAGCAAGTTGGTCGGGCCCACTGTCGCGGTGATCATCGAAGTCATCGTTGTGGACGAGGTTGCAAACTCGAACGTCGTGGCGCCGGATAACGTGCCCGTGATGTTGTTGTTGATCACACCACCTGTCCACAGACTCGGATTGCTGTAGTTGTAGGTGCCGCTGAACACTCCGGATAACTGGGCATGAGCGGCCTGCTGCATCGAGACGGCGGCCAGGCAGGCGGCGAGGAGGGGCACGACGATCCGGCCGCGCGTTGGCGTCACCCTTGCTCGAGAATCACGACCGCGTGCGGCGTTCCGCGAAGCATTGGTCAAGGCTAAAATACGCATAAATGCCCCCCCTGATTACTTGAAGCCCATTCGATGGCGCTAGAGCATCATCGAAAAATGGACGGAACCCCCCATCTAAATCCCCAAGCTCAGTTAATAAGAATCCACCGCAACATGCTTGTCAAGGTGGTTGGGCGCGGCAGCGACGGAATTCTTCGCACATCCCCCAAAGGTGGCGAAAGACGCCGTGTGGAACCCGCCCCCGTAGGGCGTTCGGGCCACGAGCGGGTTGGAAAAGGTGTCAGGACTGAACCGGACCCCCAAGGCCGCTCCCCCCGAGGCTTACGAGTCGCTCGGCAGCCGGGAGACCCTTACCGAAGTGCGCCACTGACCGGGCTATCCAAATATCCTGCTGTTTCCGGCCCCGAGAAGATCGCGATGGGCCGGATTTTTCCCCCGGCGCTCAAAAACCCTTCACGGTGGCGATCAATTCGAGGACGTTCTCGACCGGCGTCTGCGGCAGCACGCCGTGCCCGAGGTTGAAGATGTGGCCGGGGCGGCCTGCCGCCCGGGCGAGCACCTCGCGGGTGCGCCGATGCACGGTCTCGCGGTCGGCGAGAAGCACGGCAGGATCGAGGTTGCCCTGCACCGCGCGGTCGTGCCCCACCGCCTCCCAGCCGCGGTCGAGGTCGATCCGCCAATCGATGCCGATCACGGATCCCCCCGCCTCGCGCAACAGCGGCAGAAGCGCCGGGTTGCCGGTCGCGAAGTGAATCACCGGCGCCCGCGCCGCGGCGGCGGCCATCGCCGCCCGGCTGTGGGGCAGGACGTAGCGCCGATAATCGTCGGGCCCGAGGCAGCCGACCCAGCTGTCGAAGAGCTGCACGATCTGGGCGCCGGCGTCGAGCTGGGCGACGAGGTACCGGCTCACCGCCCTGGCCAGCCGCCCCATCAGGTCGTGCCAGGCCGACTCGCTGCGATACATCAGCGACTTGGTGTGCAGCCAGGCGCGGCTCGTGCCCCCCTCGATGCAGTAGCTGGCCAGCGTGAACGGCGCCCCAGCGAAGCCGATGACGGGAATCGAGTCGTCGAGACCGGCCCGCGTCGCCCGGACCACGTCCATGACGTAGCCGAGCCGGCCGACGTCGGCGAGCTCGCGGACCCGGCCGAGGTCCCCCGCCTCGCGGACGGGATTGTGGATCACCGGCCCCTCGCCGGCGGCGAACTCGAGCTCGAAGCCCATCGGCTCGAGAATCGGCAACAGGTCGCTGAAGATGATCGCCGCGTCGACGCCGAGCCGCTCCACCGTCGCCAGCATCACCTCCGCCGAGAGCCGCGGGTTCTTGCAGAGCTCCATGAAGCCGACCTTCTCGCGGACGGCCCGATACTCGGGGAGATAGCGGCCCGCCTGGCGCATCAGCCACACCGGGGTCCGCTCCACGGGCTCGCTGCGGCAGGCGCGCATCATCAGCGAGCGGCTGCGCGGATCGCCCGGCGGGGCGGGTACGGGAGCGGGCGGCGGGGAATCCACGGACGAGGCCTCGGAACGCGGGAGGCGGACCTCTGCCCGCCGGCGGGCGGAGTATACGCCCGCGCCGCCCCGCCGGCGCACCCGGCCGGGAACGGGACGACGAACTACAATGCAAGCCGGCAGGAGCCAGCATGTCCGAATTCATCTCCCGGATCTCGATCGTCTGCTTCGCGGCGAGCTACGCGGTGGCGCTCGGCTGCGAGGCGTCGCGGCCCGTGTTTCGCTCCGCCGTCCGCGGATTCACGCTCATCGGCTTCGCCGCGGCCGGGCTCGCCGCCCACACGCTGTTCCTCGGTTGGCGGGCCGCCACCGCCTCGGCCGTGCCGCTGTCGAGCCCGTTCGACTGGTACCTGCTGGCGGCCTGGCTGCTGGCGGCCGGCTACCTGTACTTCACGATCGCCAATCCGCGGACGCCGGTGGGCCTGTTCATGCTTCCGGTCGTGCTGGCGCTGGTCGGCGCGGCGCAACTCTCCAGCCGCGAGCCGTTTCCGCAGAGCCCGGCCACGCAGGTCTGGGGGGCGATCCACGGCTGCTTCAACCTCGCGGCCAGCGTGAGCGTCGCGATCGCCGCCACCGCCGGGCTGATGTGGCTCATTCAAGCGTCGCGGCTGGCCCGCAAGCAGCCGCCGCAACGCGGCTTCCGGATGCCGAGTCTGGAGCGGCTGGCCCATATCACCGACCGTGGCCTGACGATCGCTGCCTGGACCGCCGCGGCGGGCTTCGTGTCGGGCATCGTGCTCAACGCCGTGAACCACAGCCGTGGACTTCTCGAGACCGTTCCCTGGACCGATCCGGTCGTGCTGCGGATGGCGGCGCTGGTCGCCTGGCTGATCGTGGCCGATTGGCTCTCGACCGCCGCCCGGTGCCGGCCCGACGGCGGCCGGGTGACGGCCTGGCTGTCCGTCGCGAGCCTCGGCGTGCTCGCGGGCTCGATCCTTTGGGGCCTGTTCGGCGCGACGCGGCACGGCATGCCGCCGCTGCCCGCGGCTGTTGTCGTGCCCGCGCCGCCGGAAGCCGCGGGCGACGCCGCCGCCGGAGGGCCGCTGCCATGACGAGCGATGGCCCGATGCAATTGGCCTTCGTCGGCGGCACGCACCGCACCGTGCCCCTCGACCTGCGCGAGCGGCTGGCGTTTTCCGCCGACCAGGCGGCCGCGGCGCTGGCCCGGTTTCGCGATCGGTTTCCCGGCCGCGAGGCGGTGCTCCTTTCCACCTGCAACCGGGTCGAGTTCTACGCCGCCGGCGGCGCGAACGCGGCCCCGCCCCCCGCCGCCGAGCTCGTCTCGTTCCTCGCCGACTGCCGGGGCATCGACGTCGGACTGCTTCAGCCCGTGCTCGCCCGCGAGCGGGACGAGGCGGTCGTCCGCCACCTGTTCGCGGTGGCCTCGGGACTCGACAGCATGGTCCTCGGCGAGCCGCAGATCCTCGCCCAGGTCAAGCAGGCCTGGTCGCTCGCCCAGGACAGTCGGACCACCGGGCCGCTGACCGGCGAGATGTTCCAGGCGGCGCTGCGAACCGCCAAGCGGGTGGCCACGGAGACGGCTCTCGGCCGCGAGCGTGTGTCGATCCCGAGCGTGGCGGTGGCCGACTTCGCCAGTGGCGTCTTCGAGCGATTCGACGACAAGCGGGTCCTGCTCCTCGGCGCGGGCAAGATGGCCGCCGAGACGCTCCGCTACCTGCGCGAGGCGGGAGCGCGGGACGTGACGGTCGTCAACCGCACCGCCACGCGGGCCGTCGAGCTCGCCGCCCGGCTCGGCGCCCGGCCGGGAAACTTCGCCGAACTCGCGGCCGAGCTCGCCGCGGCGGACGTCGTCGTGAGCACGACGGCCGCGACCGAGCCCGTCGTCACCGAGGCGCTGTTCGCGGCGGTCGAGCCAGCCCGTGGCGGCCGGCCGCTCGTCGTCCTCGACCTGGCGGTGCCGCGGGATTTCGACCCGCGAATCGGTGGCCGGCCCGGCGTCTGGCTGTATTCGGTGGACGACCTGGCCACGGCCTGCGCCGCCAACCGACGCAGCCGACAGCGCGAGCTCCCGGCCGCGCAGGCGATCGTCGAGGAGGAGACGCTGCGGTTCATGGGGGACCTGCACCACCGCTCGACGGCACCGGTGATCGAGCAGCTGCGGGCGGGCTGGAACGAGACCGGCGAGGCGGAGCTCGACCGGCTCTTCCGCCGGCTTCCGGAACTCGCGGACAACGAACGGGCGGAGATCCGCCAGGCCTTCGAGCGCTACGCGGCGAAACTCCTCCATCCGCCGCTGGCCTCGCTGCGAAACGAGAGCCGCGCCGGCCCGCCGCATGGCCTGCTCGACGCCCTGCGCCGGCTGTTCGACCTCAAGGAGTGACGGCGACTGCGGTCGACGCCCGACCGATGCCGGGTCACGTCATCCGCTTCCCGCGTGCCGACGGCCGCTCACCGCCGGTCCGGCGTGATCACTTGCCTGCCGGGGGCAGGCAGTAGACGAGGGCGAGGAGCGCGTAGCTCGTGACGAGCTTCGGGTTGTCCTCCATCCAGCGCCGGTCCTCGTTGACCCACGAGCCGTCGGGCCGCTGCTTGCCGATCACGACGTCGGAGAGCTCGCTGCGCCAATCATGCACCTTGCCCGCGGCGTCGGTGAACGTGTCCTCGCCGAGGACGGCGAGCGACTTGGCCGCGGTGTGGAGATAGTAGAACAGGCCCGACTGTCCCATGCCGGGGTTCTCCTTGAACGTGTAGTGCTTCCCCAGCCAGGTGACCGCCGCCTTGACACGCGGGTCGTCCTTCTTCAGGCCGGCATAGATCATGCTCTTCAGGCCGGCGTAGGTCATCGAGCCGTAGCTCCGCAAACCTCCCTCGGGCGTCTGGCCGGCCTGGCTCTCGCCGCCGGCGGCGGGGGTGTAGTAGAAGCCCCCTTTTTGGTCGTCGCCGGTCGCCTTGGCGGGGAACGGCTGGTCGTTGTCGGGCCCGACGAGGTTCTGTGTCCGCGACACGAAGACCAGCGCCTTCTGGATGGCGGGATCGGTGTCGCTGGCCCCGACGCTCTTCAGGGCCTCGATCATGAACTGCGTGTTGGAGAGGTCGGGACGCCCCTTCTTGCCGTAGCCGGCGCCGCCGAAGGCCGGATCGGCCCGGCCCTTGCCCTCGCCGTCGTCCCACTGGAGTTCGCGGATGTAGCCCTGCGCGTCCTTGATCTCCGCGTCGAAGCGGCCGTCCTTGTTTGCGGCCGCGAGTACGAGCATCGCCAAACCCGTCTCGTAGTTGCTGACGGGCGATTCCTTGCCGTGGATGCCGCCGTCAGGCTGCCTGAAGGACAGGATGTACGTGATCCCCTTCTCGATGGCGGCCGCGTCCTCGGGCCGATCGGCCTTCGCCAGCGCCAGCACCGCCAACGCCGTGACCGCCGGCCCCGCCTCGGCCGCGAAGCTGCCGTCGGCGGCCTGCCCCTGCTCGACGAGGTACTTCGCACCCGTGGCGATCGCGGCACGGATCGCGGCCGGATCGGCGGCCGTCGCCGCCGGCATCACGAGACCGGCGAGCAGGATGGGGAGGAGCGGACGGTGCAGGCGCGATAGCCGGAGCATGGGTTCCCTTTCTCAGTGCGCTGGGGCGGGCATCCGCTGAAAGCGTAGCGGCGGTCGATCCCGCGGGCCACCGTTTCCGGCCGGGCAGGCGGAGGAATTTTCCACCGCGCCGCGGAACGATTCGCCATTCCGGGGCCGCGTCGCCGATGGCGCCGGCTCCGCTGTGCGGCGGAACGCCGTTCAGACCGGGGCCACGGGCAGGGCCCGTGGGAACGGGGGCACACGCCGCAACGGCGGCTCGCGGCCTTCCTCCAGCGACCATGCCTCCCGCTCCTCGTCGCTGGCGTAGTAGGTGAGCCAGGCCGACACGTCGCCGACCGGCGTCGCGCTGCAGTCCCAGTGGAAGTAGTTGTCAGGCAGATCGACGTGCTTGACGGTCGCCGGCAGGATGTCGCGCCGGATGAGCGTGTACAGCTCCCGGTCGGAGAGATGATCGGTAAAGTCGAGCACGACCCGCTTGGAGTACAGCCGCTCGATCGTCTCCCAGAGCCGCTCACGGACCTGCTCGTCGTCGAGCGTGCAGGCGGGCTGCAGGGCGAGCACCGGCTCGAACCAGCGGGCGATCGGCGTCAGCGGCGCCTGTTCCCAGGCGAGCATCGATTCCAGGAACCGGTTCTCGGCGGCCGTCGGCAGGCTGCGTAAGTCGATCTCCCAGATCGACTCATCGAGGTACGGCTCGATCGCGTTCCGCAACTCCCCATTGCGGATCAGGCAGTCCACTTCTTCCGGATCGGGATGACGAACGCTGCGCATGCCGGGCTCGCTCTCGCGACTGGCGGGCCTTCCATCGGCCCACGCCGACGGTGCCGGACCGCCGGCTTCCACGAGCGACGATACCAAGGGCAGGAGGCCGTTCAACGGACCGGCAGCCCTGGCAGGCCTGTTTTTCCGGGCCCGAGCCCGCACGACCGCTACGACTCGACGACTCTCCGCGGTCCGCCACGGCTGCCCGACTTTCCGCGGCCGCCGGACCGCCCCGGTCAGCCACATTCCGGCTCGAGGGCGGTGATCTTGCCGACCCGCCGGGCGTGCCGCCCCCCCTCGAACGGCGTCGTCAGCCAGGTGCGGATGATCTTTTCCTGCACCTCGGGCCCGATCATTTCCGCCGACAGGCAGAGGACGTTGAGGTCGTTGTGCCGGCGGCTCATTTCGGCGGTCACCTCGTCGTGGCAGGTCGCAGCCCGGACACCGGCGAGTTTGTTGGCGGCGATCGCCATGCCCACGCCGGTGCAGCAGAGGAGGATGCCGCGATCGACGGCACCCGAGCTCACCTGCCGGGCGACGTCGGCGGCGATGTCGGGGTAGTCGACGGGTTCCTCACCCTGTGAGCCGCAGTCGATCACCTCGTTGTCCAGGCGCTCGAGCAGGCCGATGAGACGCTTCCGCGCCGACACGCCACGATGGTCGCTGCCGATGGCAATCCGCATGAAATTCCGCCAGTCCTTCCAGGGAGGGAACGAGGATTGATGGCCGGGCGGACGAGTCTCAACGGCCGTCCCGGCCGGGCACCAGTGTATCGATTCTGGCGGCCACGTGCCCGCGAATCTGCCGGGCGCAGTCGAGGTAGGTTTCCAGCGTCCCGCCGATCGGGTCGAGAACGTCGCGCCGGTCCGGGTCGAGCACAGCCACGCGGCCGCCGGCTTCCGGGAACTGCGCCAGCACTGCAGCCCGGTGGGAGGCCGTCATCGTCAGGATCACGTCGGCCTGCTGGACGAGCGACTCGGTCAGCGGCTGGCTCTCGTGGCCGGAGAGGTCGCCCCCCATGCCGGCCATGGCCTCGACCGCGTGGCCGCTGGCACGGCCGCCGGCCCAGGCCGCCACCCCGGCGCTGGCGACCACGATCCCGTGACGCTCGACCTCGTCGGGCCGGCAGCCGAGCCGCTCAGCGACGAGGAGGCGAAACAGCGTCTCGGCCATCGGGCTGCGGCAGGTGTTGCCGGTGCAGACGAAGAGCACCATCAGGCTCGACAGCCGGCGCAGCGTCTCCTCTCCGACCACGCCGGGCCGCACGACACGGAACGAGTCACCGGCGAACTCGATCGTGGAGACGGCCTGGGCGTAGCGGGCCGGGCCGTCGTCGATGACCATGGCAAGGCCGTCCCCCGCGCGGCTGAGGACATCGGCCGCGGTCACGGCGGGGGGCTGGTCGGGGAGGCCCGGCTCCGCGAGGACCACGGGCCCGGCCAGCATCCGCAGGCAGTCGGCGAGCACGGAATGCCCGGGGATCCGCAGCCGCAGGCGGCCCGCGCAGACGATCGCTCGACGCGACTCCGCCGGCAGCCGATGGACGAGGCTCTCGGGGTGGTCGTCGGGAACGATCATCGCCACGGGACCGGGCCAGCAGCGGCGCGAGAGCCGCCGGGCGACAGGCGTCATCCGCGGCGCCCAATCGAGCGCCTCGGCGGCGCTGCGCAGGACGAGCGACAGGGGCGGCTCGCCGTCGCGCTCGACCGCCGCCGCGCGCAGGCGGACGGTGGCGGCGGCCTCGCGGGCGCTGGCGGCGATGACGTAGTCGGTCTCGGTCGGAAACGCCACCAGCCGCCCTTCGGCGAGCGCCTGCACGGCGCGGTGCACGACGTCGCGCGGATCGTCGGTCCGGCGCAGGTCGATCACCAGTGGAGCCATGCGATGAGCCGGCGGGCTGCGGCCGGAAAGCGGGGGAACACGGCCGGACGACGCGACGGAACCGGGGGGAAACGTTCAAAAGTAACGCCGTTCGCGGGGCCTAGTCAAGAATCGCCGACTGGGAAAGACGCCGCGACGGCCCGCCCGGCCGCGCCGGGGCGGCTTTCCTGCAGGGACACTTTTCGCCTTGTGACGGCGGCGGGGCTCCGCTATTTCTCCGCGGCTTCCGTGCCGCCCGTCGGACGCCGGTCCCCGCATGACATTCACGCCCGCCCGCCGCCGCCACCGCCTCCCGATGCTGCGGGCCCTGCTCGCAGTCGGCGCCGTCACCTGCATGGCCGGCGCCGCCCTCGCGCAGCCGGCCACGCCCCCCGTGGTCGCGGCACTGCCGCCGGTGACCGCGGCCGGCGACGCCGCCCCGGCCGCCACGCGGCCGCAGCCCGCCCTGCCCGGAGCCTCCGCCCCGGCGGCCGTCGATCCCGCGGACCGGATCGTCGAGGTGCGGATCGAGGGAAATCACGCCACCGAGACGGCCAAGTTGCCGCAACTCGTCACCCGGGCCGGCCAGATCTTCGACCCGCAGGCGATCGAACAGGACGTCCGCTCGCTCCACCGGAGCCGCAAGTTCGTCGATGTGAAGCCGAAGTACGTCCGCATCCGCGAGGGCGTGGTGGTCATCTTCCAGGTCGTCGAGCGGCCGATGCTCCGCCACGTGAAGTACGTCGGCAACCGGCAGATCTCGACCCGGGTGCTGCGCAAGAAGGCGGAGATCGACGTCGGCGACGCGATGGACCCGTACATCGTCGAAGAGGCGCGGCGCCGCATCGAGTCGCACTACCACGAGAAGGGCTACGATGCCGCCCGCGTGACGACGGTCGAGGGAAGCAAGCCCGGCGACACGGGGGCCGTGTTCCTCGTCGACGAGGGGCGCAACCGCAAGGTCGCCTGGACGGGCTTCGTCGGCAACACGATCGCCAGCGACGCCCGCCTCCTGACCCAGATCAAGTCGAAGCCGGGCATCCTCTGGATGATCGGCGGCGACGTCGACCGCTCGGTCGTTGACGAGGACGTCGACCGGCTCACCGCCTACTACCGCAGCCTCGGCTTCTTCCAGGCCCGGGTCGGCCGTGAGATCGACGTCCTCCACGAAGGGAACAAGGACTGGGTCCACCTCACCTACGTCATCCACGAGGGGCCGCGATACACGGTCCGCAACGTGTCGTTCATCGGCAACGCCAAGTTCAAGACGGAGTTCCTCGAGCGCGATCTGGCGATGCGCAGCGGCCAGCACTTCAACCAGTCGAAGATGGAAGCCGACCTGAACAAAATCCGCGACGTCTACGGCGGCCGCGGATTCGTCTTCGCCGACGTCAAGGCCGACCCGCGGTTCCTCGAGCAGCCCGGGCAGCTCGACCTCGTCTACAACGTCGAGGAGGGACAGCGGTACAGGGTCGGCCAGATCAACGTGCGGATCCGCGGCGGCACCACCGACCCGCACACCCGGCACAGCGTCGTGATGAACCGGCTCTCGCTCCGCCCCGGCGACATCCTCGACATCCGCAAGCTGCGCGACGACGAGCGCCGGCTGAAGTCGAGCGGCCTGTTCCTCGCCGACGCGGCCAAGGGGGCGGGGCCGAAGATCGTGTTCACGAAGCCACAAGGCGACGGCGCACAGATGGCCCGCGATCCCGACCGGCCCGGCTTCCGCGGCCAGAGCCCCGACAGCGCGGACGACAGCGTGCTCAATATCGAGGTCGACGGCGACTGGCAGGACACGCCGGCGCGGACCGAGAGCATCGCGGCGCCGGCGGTGTGGCGCGGCCAGAGCCCGCTGCCGCAGTCCCCTCCCCAGCAGCCATACGCCCAGCCGGCCGTGCCGATGCAGCAGGCGTTTCAGCAGCCGGGGTTCGTTCCGCAGGGCTTCGTGCAGCAGCCGCTGCCCCAGCCGGGCATGCCGCCGCAGCCGCAGCCGGGCTGGGCCCCGGCACAGGCCTGGGGAGGTGCTGCCGCGGCCGTACCCGGTGGTCAGCCCTTGCCCCCGGTCTACACGGTCCAGCAGCCGGTCGCCCCCGCGTTCCCCGGCCAGCCGGCTGCGCCGGCGGGCTTCGCCGGCCAGCAGCCGCTGCCTGTCCAGCCGGTCGCGCAGTTCGATCCCAACCAGCCGCCCGGATTCCAGCCCCCCGCGCTCCCCGATTTCGGCGGCAGCCCGTTGCCCGTGTTTCCGGACGGCGACCGCTACGTGGTTCTCGACGTGGATGCGGAGGAGACGCAGACCGGGCGACTGATGATCGGGGCCGGCGTCAACTCCAACGCCGGCCTCGTCGGCAACATCGTGATCGACGAGCAGAACTTCGACATCCTGCGCCTGCCGCGGAGCTGGGACGACGTCAAGAACGGCGTCGCCTTCCGCGGCGCCGGGCAGCGGTTCCGCCTGGAGGCCTCGCCGGGCACCCAGTTGCAGCGGTACATGGCGACGTTCCAGGAGCCGTACCTCTTCGACACCCGGATCGGGCTGTCGCTGTCAGCCTCCTACTACACCCGGGCGTTCTTCGACTGGGCGGAGTCGCGGACCGGCGGCCGCGTCGGCCTCGGCTACCAGTTCGCCTTCGCCCCCGACCTGTCCGTGAACGCCGCCTTCCGCGGCGAGAGCATCGACGTGTTCAATCCTCGCGTGCCGGGCGTGCCCGAGATCCAGCAGATGCTCGGCACCAACGGGCTCTACGGCTTCAGCGCGGGCCTGATCCACGACACCCGCGACAGCCCGTTCATGCCGACGCAGGGGCACCTGGCGACGTTCGAGTTCGAGCAGGTGCTCGGCACCTTCGTCTACCCGCGCGGGATCCTCGAGGGGCGGCAGTACTTCCTCCTCAATGAGCGGCCCGACGGGTCGGGGCGGCACGTCCTCTCCGTCGGCTCGGTGCTCGGCATGTCGGGGCCCGACACGCCCGCGTACGACAACTTCTTCGCCGGCGGCTACAACACCCTGCGCGGCTTCACGTTCCGCGGGGCGAGCCCGCGGCAGGCAGGTTCCAACGGCCAGCTGGCCGTCGTGGGCGGCCCGTTCCAGTGGCTCAACACGATCGAGTACATGTTTCCGATCACCGCCGACGACACGCTCCGCGGCGTCGTGTTCACCGACTTCGGCACCGTGGAGTCGAACGTCTCCATCAACGACATGCGCGTCGCCCCCGGCGTCGGCATGCGGATCACGCTCCCGGCGATGGGGCCGGCCCCGATCGCGCTCGACTTCGCATTCCCCGTGGCCTACGCACCTTACGACAGCAAGCAGATCTTCAGCTTCTTCGTCGGCTTCGCCCGCTGACGCGAAAACCAGCGCAGCCCGCAAGCGTGGTCCGGTCTATGCTCCCGCCATGAGCGACGACGGCAGCAGTGGGCGGCACGCGGGGCGGGAGCGGATCGTCGTGATCTGCACCCGGTACCTCGGCGACACGCTGCTGGCGATCCCCTTCCTGCGGAACCTCCGCGCCGCACATCCCGAGGCCGTGATCGAGGCCATCGCCGGCGGCGCCGCCCTGCAGGCCCTGGCGAACTGCCCGCACATCGACGCCTTACTGTCGTGGCCGGACGCGGCCGGCATCGGCCGCCGGGCGGCATGGCTGCGTTCGCGCGGCTACACGCGGTGCTACCTGCTCAAGCGGTCGCTCTCCGCGGCGCTCGTCGGCTTCCTGGCCGGGATTCCGCGGCGCATCGGGTTCGCCACGGAGTGCGCCGGCCTGTTTCTTTCCACGGCGGTCGCCGTGCCCCCCGGTCGCCACCAGGCGGAACGCTACCTCGACCTGCTGCGGGCGGAGCAGCGGCCGATCGACGACGGCCACAACGAGAACTGGGTCGACGCGGAGAGCGAACGGGCGGTCGCGCCCCTCGTCGCCGCGCTGCCCGCCGGCCGGCCGCGGGTGCTGCTGGCGATCCGCGGCACCGACGCGGGACGGTTCTGGGCGGACGCGGCCTGGGCCCGGCTCACGACCTGGCTCGTGGCCGAACGGGGCTGCGAGATCGTGCTCTGCGGCGCACCCCACGACGCGCCGGCCCATGAATCCCTGCGGTCGGCCCTGCCGGCCGAGGTGGCGACGCACGTCCACGATTTCTCCCTCGCGCTGTCGCTGCGTCAGGCCGCGGCGCTCGTGGCCCGCATCGACCTGTGCATCGGCATCGACACGGGTCTCGTCCATCTCGCGGCGTCGTTCCACGTTCCCGTGGTCGTGCTCGTCGGCCCCACCGACCCCAACCAGTGGGCGCCGTGGGGCACGCGGCACGAGGTGCTGCGGTCGGAGCGGCTGGCCCGCACGCCGCTCGCCCGGCTGCGGTCCTTGCTCCGCGGAAGCCGCCGCGACTCCCTGCGCTGGCCGCTCGGCCGGGGAAGGATGGACGAGATCGACGTCGCCGGGGTGATGCCCCGCGTCGCCATGCTCCTGCCGGCGGTGGAACCAGCCGGTGCGGGAATCCGCACGCTCGATCTGCGCTCCGGCCGGTTTCGCTACGAGGTGACGGCGGCCGTGACCGCGGACGCCGCGGTGCTGCCGGCGACGAAGCCGCTCGCCCAGGCCCACTGAAAGTTGAAGCCGCCGATGCGGCCGTCGACGTCGAGCACCTCGCCGGCGAAGTGCAGCCCCGGGCAGATCCGGCTCTCCATCGTCTCCAGCCGGACCTCGGCGAGGGGCACGCCGCCGGCGGTCGCCTCGGCGACGGCGAAGCCACGATCGCCACTGACGGGCAGCGGCGTCGCCACGACGAGCGCGGCCAGCCGGCGCCGGGCCTCGCGCGGCAGGTCGCCCGACGGGCTCGCCCCCGCGGCGGCGCACAGCGCCTTCGCCAGCCGATCGGGGAGCCGCTCGCGGAGCACCGTGAGCGGGCCGCGGGCCTGGCCGGCGATCAGCAGCCCGTCCGCCGCCGCCTCGTCGAGTTCCGGCAGCCAGTTGATCGAGAGCGCGACGCCGGGATCGGCGTGCCGGGCGACGAGCCAGTGCCGGCTGATGTCGAGAACGGCCGGACCGGAGAGCCCCTGGTGGGTGCAGAGCGTGCTGCCGCGGACGGCGAGCAGCCGCCGGCCCGTGGCGGTGCGCAGCGCGACCTCGGCGTCGAGCGTCAGGCCGGAGAGCGTCGTGATCCAGTGGCCGGCCGGGAGGAGCAGCGGCACAAGCGCGGGCACGATCGGCGCCGTGAGCGCGTGGCCGAGGCCAGTGGCCAGTGCGAAGCCGCCGCCGTCGGAGCCCGACTTGGGGAGCGACTTGCCCCCGGTGGCGAGGATCACGCGGTCGGCACGGATCGGGCCGGCGTCGCTCGTGGCCACGAACCCGTCGGCCTCGCGCACGAGGCCGGTGACCCGGGCGGGATGGAGGATCTCCGCGCCGGCGGACCGGGCCTCGGCGACGAGCGCGTCGAGGACCGTGCGGGCCGAATCGGTGACGGGGAAGAGCTTGCCGGTCTCCTCGCGCTTCAGCGTCACGCCGGCCGCGGCGAAGAATGCCACCGTCTCCGCGACGTCGAACCGGCGCAGCACCTTGCGGATGGCCGGGGGCGTGGAGCCGGCGTAGTCGTCCGCGGAGACGCAGTCGTGCGTCACGTTGCAGCGGCCTCCCCCGGCGACGAGGATCTTGGCCCCCAGCCGGCGGGCGCCGTCCACGGCGAGGAGGGAGAGCGGCCGGCCCGCCTGCCGGGCGGCACGGCCGGCCCAGGTCGCCGCGAACAGGCCGGCGGCGCCCGCACCGACGACGAGCAGGTCGACCCGCCGGTGCGGTAAAACCGATTGTGCGGGGGATGCGGGCTCGGGCATGGTCGTGGCGAAGCGGCGGCGGATCACACGGGCCGCCAAACGCTGGACTGGCCTCCGGCGGCCTTCCACAATACTTCCCATCCGGCCCCCGCGACGAGGAACCGATGCGCGCGACGATCATCTGTGCCCTGATCCCCCTCATGACCGCCGCCGGTGCGCCGGCCGCGGACTGGACGCAGTGGGGGGGCACGTCCGCCCGCAACATGGCGGCGGCCGAGACCGGCATTCCCGACACCTTCCATCCCGGCAGGAAGACCCGCACCCGCCTCGGGTTCGACCCGGCGACGGCCCGCAACGTCCGCTTCGTCGCCCGGCTCGGCAGCGAAAACTATTCGGCGCCGGTGATCGCCGCCGGCCGGATCTACATCGGGACCAACGACGAGGACATCGATGACCCGCGGATCACCCCGACCCGCGGCGGCGTGCTGATGTGTCTCGACGAACGGACCGGCGATCTCGTCTGGCGGCTGGTCGTGCCGCGGCTGGAGATCGACCGCTCCAAGGTGAGCGAGGACTTCGACGACATGAACCTCGGTATCTGCTCGACGGCCACGGTCGACGGCAATCGCGTGTACCTGGTCACCAACCGCTGCGAGGTGGTGTGCCTCGACGTCGGCGGCCTGGCCGACGGCAACCAGGGGCCGTTCACCGACGAGGCGTCGTTCTCGGTGCCCGCCGGGGCGCCGCCGCTGGAACTCGGCCCGGGCGACGCCGACATCGCCTGGCGGTTCGACATGCTCCGCGACCTGCCGGTGTTTCCCCACGACGCCGCCAACTGCTCGATCCTCGTCGTCGGCGAGCATCTGTACGTCGGCACCGCCAACGGCGTCTACGACGGCAAGGTGGTGCTGCCGACCGCCCCGTCGCTGATCGTCCTCGACAAGCGGACCGGCCGGCTGCTCGCCCGCGACGACGGCCGGATCAGCGCCGACGTCTTCCACGGGCAGTGGGCGAGTCCGGCGCTGGCGCACGTGGAGGGTCGGCCGCAGGTGATCTACGCCGCCGGCGACGGCGTCTGCCACGCCTTCGACCCGCTGCCGGTCGGCGTCGCCGCCGGACAGGAGCCGGCGATCCTCGAGGAGCTGTGGAAGTTCGACTGCAACCCGGCCGGCTACCGGTCGCGGGGCGGGGTGCCGATCGACTACTGGGCGCTCGTCCGCGGCGCGAAGAAGGATCTCGACAAGGACGGGATGCTGGTCAGCCCCTGCGAGATCATCGGCACGCCGGTGATCGAGGACGGCCGGATCTACGTCGGCATCGGCCAGGACCCGGTCCACGGCCCGGGCCGGGGCGCCCTGTCCTGCATCGCCCTCGACGGCGACCGCGGCGACGTGACGGCGAGCAACCGCGTCTGGCAGTACCTCGGCATCGGCCGCTCGCTGTCCACGGTGTCGGTCGTTGATGGCCTCGTCTACGCCGCGGAGCATGCCGGCAAGATTCACTGCCTCGACGCCGCGACCGGCAGCCTGCTCTGGGTCCACGACACCCGCGACGAGATCTGGTCGAGCACGTTCGTCGCCGACGGCAAGGTGTTCATCGGCACGCGCAAGGGGCTGACGATCCTGCTCACCGGCCGCGAGCGGCAGCACGTCGCCGACATCAAGCTCGGCACGCCCGTCTGGTCGGTGCCCGCCGCGGCCAATGGCACGCTGTTCGTCGCCTCGCAGAAGAACCTGTGGGCGATCGCCGCGCCGGCCGAGTGACGGTTGCAGAGGAGTACGCCGGATGGCCGGACCCGCGGATGCCGAGTTCGTCGCGGCCATGGACGCCGTTGTCCGGCATCTGACCGGCCGCTACGACGTGCTCGTCGATGACGTGCCGATCGAGCCGCCCGCAAAGGGGGACCTCGACGGGCGGCGGATTCTCGTCGGCACCGGCGCCACGCCCGCGGAGCGGCTGTTCCTCGTGGCCCATCTCTTCGGTCACACGGTGCAGTGGAACACCTGCGCACACTCCCGACGGCTGGGGATGACACGGCCGGTGAAGCCCGACGAACCGCAACTGGCGGCGCTCGAGGCCTACGAGCGCGAGGCCTGCCGCTACAGCCAGCAGGCGCTGCACGAGGCGGGCGTCTGCGATCTCGACCAGTGGCTCGCCGATTATTCGGCCTGCGACCTCGCCTTCCTCCGGCATCTGTACCTGACGGGCGAGCGTCGGCCGTTCCGGGACTTCTGGCAGGGAGGGCGCCCGCTGATCGAACCGCTGCCGATTCCGGCATTCACGCCGCGGCGCTGGCGGCGCCGGGATCAGGCGATCGTGCTCTGACCGCCGCCGGCACGACGGCCCGCGCCCGATTCGCCCGAGACGACAACGGGTCAGAACCCGATCAGCACGACGACGAGCGCGGCGAGGCCGATGATGACCAGCGCAGCTCCCATGAAGCGGGCGATCGCCGGCCGGCCGGTGTAGCGGTAGTCGACGCGGGCGATCGTCCGGAGAACATGGCGGTGCTCCCACATCCCGGCCAGCGTGGCCGCCACGCCGAGGAGGATCAGCGTTGCTCCGAAGAGCCGGGTCTTCAGCGGGCTGTATCCCGTGAGCCTGCCGTTGAGACCGAGGGCCGCCTGGCCGAGCCGCTCGATGCCGAAGCCGAGCGAGATCATCGCCAGGCTGGTGCGAATCCAGGCCAGCAGCGTGCGATCGGCCGCCTCGCGGTTGCGTTCTCGGGCCAGTTCGTTGGCGAGCACGGGCGGCTCACTGGATTCGACGCTCGGCGGTGTGCGGTCGCTCATGGCCGACAGGATAGCAGGCCCTCATAGCAGGCCCTTCCCCGGCGGGCTGCGGGTCGCGGCAGGGCCCGCCCCGGTGGCCGGGAACCTTTTCCGCGCCGGCGGCATCCAACGTGATGGCGACCGACACTTCCCCGGGTCGTTGCGCAGCCGTGACCGGGAAAGCCGGCCGCCGCATCGATACTGGATCCAGTGCCCACGGTCACGGTCCCCTCGTCAGGAGCCCCAGGTCATGACCCGCGTTAAGCCACTCCCCGCGTTCCTGTTCATGCTCCTTGCCCCCCTCGCCGCCGTCCCGACCTGGGCCGACGGCCTGATCGTCGTCGATCGGCCGCCGCCCGGTTTTCGCCCGCCGCCCCACGTGCCCCATGCCTTCGCGCCGCTCGAGGTCCGTCGTCACCAGGTGACGGCGACGATCGACGGCCAGGTGGCTACCACCGAGATCGACCAGGCGTTCTTCAATCCCAATGACCAGCGGCTCGAGGGCACCTACCTGTTCCCCGTGCCGCGGGGCGCGAAGATCGACACGTTCGCGATGGACATCGACGGCACGCTCACCGAGGCGGAGCTGCTCGACGCCGCCAAGGCGCGGAGCATCTACGAGGACATCGTCCGCCGCATGAAGGACCCGGCGCTCCTCGAATACGCCGGCCAGGACCTGTTCAAGGTGCGGATCTTCCCCCTCGAGCCGAAGAAGGAGAAGCGGGTGAAGCTGAAGTACACCCAGCTCCTCAGTGCCGACGGCGGCCTCGTCGAGTACCGCTATCCGCTCAACACCGAGAAGTTCTCGGCGCGGCCGCTCGACACGCTGTCGGTCACGGTCCGGCTGGCGGCCTCCGGAAAGATCGGCACGATCCACTCCCCGAGCCACGAGGTCGAGGTGAAGCGGGACGGCGACCGCAAGGCGGTCGTCGGCTTCGAGGCCCGCGATGTCCGCCCGAACACCGATTTTTCCCTCTTCTTCGGCGTCGAGCCGGCCGACGATGTCGGGCTCGGCGCCCTCGTGCACCGTGCGGCAGGGGAGGACGAGGGGACGTTCGCCCTGTTCGCCTCCCCGGCCGCCTCGGCCAAGCCCGCGCTGCCCAAGGACATCGTCTTCGTGTTCGACACGTCGGGCTCGATGGCCGAGGGGGACAAGATCGGCCAGGCCCGCCGGGCGCTGGAGTTCTGCCTGCGGAACCTCGACCCGCGCGACCGGTTCGGGATCGTCCGCTTCGCCACCGAGGCCGAGCCCTTCGCCCCCGGGCTGCTGCCGGCCGACGACGCCTCCCGCGACAAGGCGATCGCCTTCGTGAAAGGCTTCAAGCCGATCGGCGGCACGGCGATCGCCGACGCGCTCGCCGCCGGGCTGAAACTCGTCACGGCCGCCCCCGCGGGGGACGCGGCGGAACAGGCCCGGCCCTGCTTCGTCGTGTTCCTCACCGACGGCCTGCCGACGGTGGGCCAGACCGACGTGGCGAAGCTCGTCGCCGGCGTCACCGAGGCCGTGGGCAGGCGGACGATCCGCGTCTTCTGCCTCGGTGTCGGCACCGACGTCAACACGCACCTCCTCGACAGGATCGTGCACGCGACCCGCGCCGCCGGCCAGTACGTGCTCCCGGGCGAGGACCTGGAGCTCAAGCTGGCGAGCTTCTACGGCAAGATCGCCAGCCCGGTGCTCACGAACCTCGAGCTCACGGTCGAGGGGGACGTGCGGACCTCGAAACTCCACCCGGGGCCGCTCCCCGACCTCTTCAAGGGGGAGCAGCTCGTCGTCCTCGGCCGCTACACGGGGAGCGGGCGGGCCACGCTCACGCTCGCCGGCACGATGGCCGGGGAGCAACGCCGCTTCACGCTCAGCCGGTCGTTTCCCGAGCAGGACGGCGACCGCGAGTACCTGCCGCGGCTGTGGGCCGTCCGCCGCGTGGGCTACCTGCTCGACCAGATCCGTCTGCATGGCGAATCGACGGAACTCCGCGACGAGGCGGCGACGCTCGCCCGCCGGTACGGCATCGTCACGCCGTACACGTCGTGGCTGATCCTCGAGGACGAGGGCCGCCGCAAGGTGGCGGCGGCGGACCGCACACTCCGCGAGTTCGACACGGACCCGCGGGCCCGCGCCGAGGCGAAGCGGATCTACGCGGATGCCCAGGCCGAGGCGAGCGGCGCCGGCGCCGTCGGCGATGCCCAGGCATTCGACGCGCTCTCCCGGGCCGACAAGCCTTCGGCCCCGGCTGCCGCCAACGCCTTCACCTTCAAGGGGCAGGCCGGTCGCGAGGCCGGGGCGGCCGACGTCGTCGCCCGGGCGGTCGATCGGCAGCAGACCAACGCCATCGCCGGCCGGACGTTCTTCCAGAACGCCCAGCAATGGGTCGACGCCCGCGCGCAGGAGCGGCCGGACGCCCGGCGCGAGCGGGTGCCGTTCGGCTCCGACGCCTACTTCGCCCTCCTCGACCGCGACCCGGCGGCTCCCCGCTGGCTGGCCCAGGGGCGGAACGTCGTCGTGCTGCTCGGTGACACGATCTACGAGGTGGTTGACTGATCTTCCCGTGCCCGCTTTCCCCCGAGGAGATTCGCCATGAAACGGCTCCTGTCACTCGTCTGTTGCTTGGTGCTCGTCGCTTCCGCCGGCGCTGCCGACTCCGTTGAACGACCCGCCGCCCCGCGCATGCCGCGGATCGAGGTCTGCTTCGTCCTCGACACGACCGGCTCGATGTCGGGCCTCATCGAGGGGGCAAAGGAAAAAATCTGGGCGATCGCCAACGAGATGATCGCGGCCAAGCCGACGCCGGAACTGCGGCTGGCGCTCGTCGGCTACCGCGACCGTGGCGATGAGTACGTGACGCGGGTCACCGACCTGACGGACGACATCGACGCGATCCACGCCCAGTTGCTGAAGTTCAGCGCCGGCGGCGGCGGCGACGGCCCCGAGTCGGTCAACCAGGCGCTCCACGAGGCGGTGACGAAGATCGGCTGGAGCGACGACCGCGACGTGCTCAAGATCGTGTTCTTGGTCGGCGACGCCCCGCCGCACATGGACTACGAGCAGGACGTCCGCTATCCCGAGGTCTGCCAGGCGGCCGTGAAGCGTGACCTGGTGATCAACGCCGTGCAGTGCGGCCAGCAGGCCGACACGACCCGCGTCTGGCAGGAGATCGCGAAGCTCGCGGAGGGGAAGTACATCCCCCTCGTGCAGACCGGCGGCATGGTGCAGATCGCCGCCCCGCAGGATGATGCGATCGCGGAAATCAACCGCGAGATCGGCGGCACGCTCATCGCCTATGGCGATGCGGCCAAACGCAAGGGGGTGCATGACAAGCAGCGGGCCGCCGAGGCGGCCGCCCCCGCCGCCGCTGCCGACAGGCTGGCCTTCAATGCCAGCACCGGTCGGGCGGTGCAGGGGGGTGGCGAACTCCTCGACGCACTCGACCGCGGCGAGGTCGATCTCGCCACCCTGCCGGCCGATGTGCTGCCGGAGGAACTGCGCGGCTTGTCGCAGGAGGAGCGTGAGGCCCGCGTCGCCGCCACGCGCGAGAATCGCAAGAAGCTCCAGACGCGGCTCGACAAGTTGCTCGCCGCGCGGGCCGAGCATGTGGCCGCCGAGCGCCGCCGGCTGGCGGCGGACGGCAAGGCCGACGCCTTCGACGCGGAGGTGGCGAAGACCGTCCGCGACCAGGCCGGCCGCAAGGGGATCGACTATGCCCGCTGAGACGCGGGCCGCGGCCCTCGCGAAAGAGATCCGGTCCATCCGGGGTCTTCATGGGTAGAGCCGTAATCCGCCGCAGTAGAAGTAGGTTCCTCAGCAGACTCTGTGGGTAAAAACGCTTCCTGAATAGGCCTCGGCGTTGTGGGTCCGAGTTGCGTGCCGCAACGACGCATGCGTTGGCCGTGGCGATCCTCCGGTTGCAGAGTCACGCGATCGCTGGCGCGAGATCGGCCCCCGCGTGGCGGTCTCGGCGACTTGATGCGGTCCGCCGGTTCGCGGCACAGGCCAGCGTGCGGCGGCGTTCCGCCGCCTGGAAGCACCGCCCTGCCGGGCGGGCCATGCGGGAAAGGAGCATCCTGCGGCGCTTTTCGGTAGAAGATGCGGTTGCTTGGTCCTCGTCTCAACCGGAGCCACCGCAGGATGCACCTCAAGAGTGTTCTCAATCGCGTCGAGCCGCTCAAGTCCTTCGTCTACAAAGAGCAGAGGCTGGTCGAAGTCGCGGGGCAGCAGCCCTTTCCGGAAGTGGACATCGAGGCCATCGGTGTGGACGAGATCCAGTGGCGCAGGGGCCACACGTATCTCACGCTCGTCTACCAGATCAGCGGCGTCAAGCGACTGCTCTGGGTGTCTCACGAACGTACCGAGCAGAGCCTGCGAAGATTCCTCGACGTGCTCACCAACGACGTTCGCAAGGGGATTCGTTTCGTGTGCAGTGACATGTGGAAGCCGTACCTCAATGTGATCGCGGAACAGGTTCCCCACGCCCTGCACGTGCTCGACCACTTCCACATCATGAAGAACATGAACGTGGCGATTGACGAGGTACGCCGGCAGGAGGTCGCCCAGTTGCGCCGCGACGGGTACGAGCCGGCGCTCACGAAGTCCCGCTGGTGCCTGCTCAAGCGTCCGGAGAACCTGACGGACAACCAGGCCACGAGGCGTGCCGAGTTGCTGGAATACAACCTCAAGAGCGTCCGGGCCCACCTGCTCCGCGAGGAGTTCCAGCGGTTCTGGGGATACGCGACCCCGGCATGGACAGGGAAGTTCCTCGAGTCGTGGTGCACCCGAGCTCTCCGCAGTCGGCTTGCGCCGATGAAGAAAGTCGTCAGGAGCCTGCGGCGTCACCGGCCGCTGATCCTCAACTCGATCCTCGCCTTGGGCGGCATCTCGGCGGTTGTCGTCGAAGGATTCAATGGCAAAGCGGAACTGACCACCAGCAAAGCGCATGGATTCCGAACGCCACAAGGCATCGAATTCGCGCTGTTTCATGTGATGGGGAACTCACCCGAGCCTGAATTCACCCACAGATTCTGCTGAGGAGGCTCGTTTGATTCGGCTTTCTGGTTTCCAAATGGGTTGACTCATTTCAGTTCGACACGCACTTCGTGGATCGTGCCGGTGACGGCCGCCGCCCTCACGGACGGCGGCCAAAAAATGCAATCGCTGATTAGTGGCCGCCCATGGTGGCCTGGATCTTCTTCTGGATTCCTTCCAGATTGAAGGAACCGGGCTTCTGGCTGGGCGGATACTCCTTCATGGTCATGAGGAACTGTCCGGCAACTCGCTGCATCGGTGCGAGGATGAAGACGCGGTCGAGGAACCAGTCGTTGTAGGTGTTCGAGTTGTGCTGGGCCTTCTCATACGGATCGCGGCGGAGGTTGAAGAGCAGCGGCACGCGGAGTTCGGTGAAGGGCTCGCGCCAGACTTCGAAGGCTTGGCCGCGGTTTTCAAGGAAGACGGCTTTCCAGTCCTCGTAACGCATGGCGACGATCTGGCCGTCATCATTCACATATATGAAATTCTTACGCGCCGACTCCTTGGCCTTGGCACTGATGTAGTCGAGCTGGTTGGCCCCGTCAATGAAATTCTTGTAAGTGCGGCCGTTGAGTTCAACGCCTTTTTTCAACTGCTCCACGATCTCCGTGTTGCCACCGGCGGCAGCGAAGGTGGGCAGCCAGTCTTCATGGGAAACGATGCCGTTGAGAACCTTGCCAGCGGGAAAATGGCCAGACCACTTGATGAAACAGGGAACGCGGTAGGCACCTTCCCAGTTCGAGTTCTTCTCGCTGCGGAAGGGAGTGGTTCCGGCGTCGGGCCAGGTGTTGTAGTGCGGGCCATTGTCAGTGGAGTATTGGACGATGGTGTTGTCCGCGATGCCGAGGTCGTCAATGAGCTTGAGGAGTTCGCCCACTTGCAGGTCGTGCTCGATCATGCCGTCGGTGTATTCGTCGTTACCCTTGTGGCGGTGCTCCGCCTTGACGTGGGTGCGAAAGTGCATGCGGGTGCCGTTCCACCAGCAGAAGAACGGTTTGCCCTCCTTGTTCATGCGGGTGATGAAATCCTTGGCAGCGGCGACGGTTTCCTCGTCAATAGTCTCCATGCGCTTCTTGGTTAGCGGGCCGGTGTCCTTGATAGTCTGGCCGCCCTTGCCGTCGGACTTGCAATGCAGGACGCCGCGTGGGCCGAACACCTCGCGGAAGGTCTTGCCACCGGGCAACACCTTGTCGCCGGGATAGTCCTCGTTTTCCGGCTCCTCCTCGGCGTTGAGGTGATAGAGATTGCCAAGGAACTCGTCGAAGCCGTGCATGGTGGGCAGGTGTTCGTCGCGGTCGCCCTGGTGGTTCTTGCCGAACTGACCGGTGGTGTAGCCGAGGCTTTTCATAACGGTGGCCATCGTGACGTCGGTCTTCTGCCAGCCTTCAGGTGCGCCGGGGATGCCGACCTTGGTCATGCCGGTACGAACGGGGCAGGAGCCGTTAATGAACGCAGCGCGGCCGGCGGTACAGCTCTGTTGGCCGTAATAATCGGTGAAGAAGACACCCTCTTTGGCGATACGGTCGATGTTGGGCGTCTGATACCCCATCATGCCGCGGTTGTAGTAGCTGATGTTCCCAGTGCCGATGTCATCACCCCAAATGACGAGGATGTTTGGCTTCTTCTGTTGAGCCTCAGCGACGCTGGAGTTCAACCCTCCAAACACCAGAAGTGCTAAGAGCACTGCGCTGCAAGCCAGTGGTGGCCGACGAAAGACTGTGGCAATCGATGGTTTCATGATGCATTTCCCAGAAGAAGTTTTCCAATCCGCGCAAAAACGGCGCGATCAACAGCCGAGCAACCTGCTCTATCCTAGCAAATATCCGGTCCATCCGGGGTCTTCATGGGTAGAGCCGTACTCCGCCGCAGTAGAAGTAGATCACGTCCTTGAAGTTTCCGACGTTCCGGTAGCCGCCGGCCCGGCGTTTGGGATGGACGTTCTCCTTGGAGGAGATCCACAGGTACTTCGTGCCCTTGGGGCGGTCGTCGTCCTCGGCCGTCAGCAGCCGATTCTCACGGCGGCGCACGACGTCTACAGCTTCGGTCATGTGCTGCATGACATGGAAGCGGTCGAAGACGATCTTGGAGGAAGCCAGGGGAACGGCTTTGAGAGTGGCTTGGACGTAGGGCTCCCACATGTCCATCGCCACTGCCCCGATGCCCGCGAGCTGCCCCGGGGTGCGGGACTCGTAGAATGCGGCCAGACTCGCCTTTCCCCGGCCTTCCGCGACGAACTCGACGGTGCCGCGGTCAACGTCGTTGACGATGGTCAGGTAACGATGGCCCTTGCGGAATGCCTTCTCGTCGATGCCGATACGGGCGATCGTGTCGGCCTCCTTGCGGGCCAACCCGCGGTCAACAGCGCGCTCCAAGACGTGCCATGCCTGATCCCAGGAGATGCCCACGAGGGTGCAGGCTCCCTTTACGGTCTGGCAGGCCTGGAGGACGTCGATCACGAACCGCTCCATGAACAGAGTGAAGCGGCCGTGGGGCTCCGCCCACGGAACCTTGACCTGCATCACTCCGTGCTCGGGGCACTCGACCCGCGGGACCCGGGCATGGACCAGCGTGTGGAACTGGCAGGTGTTGAGATGCCGCCATCACCGCTCGGGTGCATGGTCGTAGCAGGCCAACTCACGGCTACAATGTGGCCCGTTCCAGCGGCAGCCTTCGGGATGCTCGACGTGGACGTGGATCTCGGTCGACTCGACATCGAGCCTCACGTCCGTCACCTTCCAAGGAGTGGTCAAGCCAAGAACCTGCTGATAGAGCTCCGTGTCGAACATGCGCCTTGCCTCCAGGGGAAAGACGGATTCTCCACTATGGAGCTACCCACACAATACTCCGATGGACCAGAAATCCTTCTATACTACCGTCATGTCGGCTGACTGCGGCCGCAGCGAACGGAGTAGTCATCAGGTCATGCGGGCTGTCCGGATTTCTATGCTCCGTGCCCCGATGCTTCTCGGCATCTGGCTGCTGAGCGGCGGGCATCACGCCGTTGGCCTGGCGGCCGAGCCGTTTCCGGCGCCGTTCGACAGCGAGCGGGACACGGCCGCCCGACCGCTGCCCGCGGCCGAGGCCGCGGCGGGGATGGGGGTGCCGGCCGGCTTTCGCGTCTCGGTGTTCGCAGCCGAGCCCGACGTCCTGAATCCGGTCGCCATGGCCTGGGACCCGCGCGGCCGGCTGTGGATCGCGGAGAACCACACCTACGCCGAGGCTCCTGTCCGCCTCGACCGCCGGCTCCGCGACCGGGTGCTGATCTTCACCGACACCGACGGCGACGGCCGGGCCGACGAGCGGAAGGTGTTTCTCGACGACCTCCGGCAGTTGACGAGCGTCGAGGTCGGCCACGGCGGCATCTGGCTGCTCTGCCCGCCGCAGTTGCTCTTCGTTCCCGACGCCGACGGCGACGACGTACCCGACGGGCCGCCGCGGGTCGTGCTCGACGGCTTCGACGTCACCGACGTCCACCACAACTTCGCCAACGGGCTGCGGTTCGGCCCCGACGGCTGGCTCTACGGCCGTGCGGGGGGCGCCTGCCCGGGCCGCGTCGGCCCGCCGGGCACTCCCGTCGAGGACCGGGTGCGGATCGACGGCGGCATCTGGAGGTACGCGGTCCACGGCGGCCGCTTCGAAGTCCTCTGTCACGGCACCACAAACCCCTGGGGACACGACTGGAACGCCTGCGGCGACGGGTTCTTCATCAACACGGTCACCGGCCACCTCTGGCAGATGATTCCCGGCGCCCGCTATCCGCGGCACGGCACGCTCGACCCGAATCCCCACGTCTACGAGCCGATCGAGATGCACGCCGACCACTGGCACTTCGACACCCGTGGCGGCTGGCAGAAGTCACGCGACGGCGCCGCGAACGACCTCGGCGGCGGCCACGCCCACAGCGGGATGATGATCTACCTCGGCGACAACTGGCCGGCCGAATACCGCGACCGGCTCTTCACCTGGAACTTCCACGGTCGCCGCGCCAACCAGGAGATTCTCGTCCGCGAGGGAAGCGGCTACGTCGCCCGGCACGGCGCCGACCTGCTCGCCTCCCGCGACCCGTTCTTCCGCGGCATCGAACTGGCGTATGGTCCCGACGGCTCCGTGCTGGCGATCGACTGGAGCGACACGGGCGAATGCCACGAATCGACCGGCGTGCACCGGACGAGCGGCCGGATCTTTCACGTTGCCCATGGCCCGCCGGCGGCCCGCCGCGCCACCAACCTGCGCGGCATGAGTTGCACGGAACTGGCCGGGCTCATGACGCATGCCAACGAGTGGTTCCCGCGTCAGGCGCGGCTGCTCCTCGCCGCCCGCAGTCGCGTGGCCGACGTCGAGCGCGGCACGGCCGGCAGCGCGGCCGACTTTCCGCAGGCGCGGGAGGCGCTGCTGCGGTTGGTACGAACGGCCGAGCCGCAGGTCGCCTACCGAGCGCTGCTCACGCTCCACGCCGCCGGCGGCTGCGAACCCGCACTGCTTCGCGACCTGCTTGGCCATGATGACGAGCACCTCCGGGCGTGGGCCGTGCGGCTTCTCACCGACGACTGGCCGATCGACGGGATGCTCGGGCCGGCGCGGCTGACGGCGGCCGAGGCGGCGCGGATTGCCGCGGCCGCGCCGCGGGTCGCTGCCGACCTGCGCCGCGTCGCGGCCGACGACCCAAGCGGCCTCGTCCGGCTGGCGATCGCCTCGGCGCTCCAGCGACTCCCGCTCGAGCACCGTGCCGACGTCGCCGCGGCGCTCCTCGCCCGGCCCGAGGATGCCGCCGACCACAACCTGCCGCTCCTCGTCTGGTACGGCCTGATGCCCACGGTGGACCGCGATCCGCTCCGCGCCGCCGAACTGGCCCGCGCCTCCCGCTGGCCGCGGACGCAGCGGCTTATCGCCCGGCGTTTGGCCGGCCTCGTCGATCGCGCGCCCGCCGGGCTCGACCGGCTGGTGGCGGCCGTCGCCGCGCTGCCCGGCGCCGAGGTGGAGCGGAACCTGATCGAAGGCATCGCCGCGGGGCTCGCCGGCTGGCGCCGGGCACCGAAGCCGGCCGGCTGGGACGCGGTGGTCGAGCGGCTCGGTGGCGGCGACACGCCCGTCGCGGCGATCGTCCGCGAGCTGTCGGCGGTGTTCGGTGACGGCCGGGCCCTCGACGACCTGCGCCGCCTCGTGCTCGACGAGCAGGCCGACGCGGGGCTGCGTCGCGCGGCGCTCGAGACGCTCGTGCGGCAGAGGGACGACGTGCGCGAGATCTGTCTGCGGCTGGCGGGGGATCGCCGGTTCGCGGCGATCGCGGCTGAGGGGCTCGCCGCCAGCGACGACGCGGCCGCTGCCCAGGCGATCGTGGCCGCATACGATCGCGACCGGGGAGCAGGGCGGCCGCGGATCGTCGCCATCCTCGCCTCGCGGGCGTCGTTCGCCACGGCCCTGCTCGACGCCGTGGCCGCGGGCAAGATCCCGCGCGGGGCGGTCACGGCCTACGACCTGCGGCAGATGCGGGCGATCGGAGACGCGGCGGTCTCCGCCCGGCTGGAGCGCGAGTGGGGCGCCGTCCGCGAGACAGCGGCCGACAAGCGGCAGCGGATCGACGCCCTCAAGGAACGGCTCACGCCTGCGGTGCTGGCCGGCGCCGACGTGTCGCACGGCCGGCTCCTCTACGACCGCAGTTGCGGCCGCTGCCACCGGCTGTTCGGCGCCGGGGAGGCGATCGGCCCCGACCTCACGGGCGGCAATCGGACGAACATCGACTACCTGCTGGAGAACATCGTCGATCCGGGTGGCACCGTGGCCCCCGACTACCGGATGTCGGTGCTGGAGATGACCGACGGCCGCGTCCTCAGCGGGCTCGTGACGGCGCGGGACGACAAGACGCTGACGCTGGTGACGCCGACGGAGACGCGGACGATTTCCCGGAGCGACATCGAGGAGCTGACTGTGACGAGCCAGTCGCCGATGCCCGAGGGGATGCTCGACGCCCTGTCGGCGGAGGAAATCCGCGACCTGATCGGCTACCTGATGCAGCCGGCCCAGGTGCCGCTGCCGTAGGTGGGATCTTTCACGGCCGCGACGGCACGAAATCCAGCAACCGGCCCAACCGCCGGTGGACGGCAGAAGTCTCCTCGCTGAGGCAGGATAGCCTCACGCTCGTCGAGCTTCCGCCGATCCACCGGCTGCGCGTACCTATCACCGAACCTACGAAACGCCGGGCGGAGCACGGCGGGGAGCCGGGCTCCGCCCGGCGACCGTAAGCCGGAGCCGACGCTTGGTCGGCGGCGACGGCGCGAAAACCTGCAAGCCGGAGCCGACGCCGGGTCGGCGGCGACGGCGCGAAAAGCAGCCAGCCTCACGCTCGTCGAGCTTCCGCCGATCCACCGGCTGCGCGTACCTATCACCGAACCTACGAACCGCCGGGCGGAGCACGGCGGGGAGCCGGGCTCCGCCCGGCGACCGTAAGCCGGAGCCGACGCCGGGTCGGCGGCGACGGCGCGAAAACCTGCAAGCCGGAGCCGACGCTTGGTCGGCGGCGACGGCGCGAAAGACAGCAACCGGCCCAACCCGCCGGTGGACGGCAGAAGTCTCCTCGCTGAGGCAGGATAGCCTCACGCTCGTCGAGCTTCCGCCGATCCACCGTCTCGGTTCAACGTGCGCAGGAGCCGGGCTCCGCCCGGCGACCGTAAGCCGGAGCCGACGCCGGGTCGGCGGCGACGGCGCGAAAGACAGCAACCGCATACACTCTCCGCCATGCGGGCAGTCGTGCAGCGGGTGAGCGAGGCGAGCGTGACGATCGACGGCCGGACCGTCGGCCGGATCGACGCCGGCCTGCTCGTCCTCGTCGGCGTCGAGCACGGGGACGCTCCGACCGATGCCGAGTGGCTGGCCGGAAAGATCGCCGCCCTGCGAATTTTTTCCGACGAGGCGGGGCGGATGAATCGCTCCGTCCGCGACGTGGGAGGCGCGACGCTCGTCGTCAGCCAGTTCACGCTGCTCGCCGACACGGCCCGGGGCACGCGGCCGAGCTTCGTTCGCGCGGCCCGACCCGAGGAGGCGGTGCCGCTCTACGAGCGGTTCGCGCAGGCCCTCGGCGACGCGACCGGCAGGCCGGCGGAACGCGGCGTGTTCGCGGCCGACATGCGCGTGGCCCTGGTCAACGACGGGCCGGTGACGATCTGGATCGACTCACGCCGCAAGACGGACGCGGCCCCGGATGCTTCGCCGGGCGCCGTTCCGGACACCACGCCATCCCCCGAATCCACCACGGAGACATCCCCATGACAGCCCGCACCTGCCTGCTCGTCGCCGCCCTGTCGGGCGGCCTCGCCGTGACACTCGGCGCCTTCGGCGCCCACGGCCTCAACGACACGAAGTACCTGGAACACAAGTACGCCGACCTGCCGGCAAAGACCGTGGCGGGGATGGAGGTGCCGGCGAGCTGGAAATATTTCCGCGACTTCGAGACGGCGGTCCACTACCAGTTCACCCACACGGCGGCCCTGATCGCCTGCGGCCTCCTCATCCAGCGCCGTCCGTCGCGGCTGCTCGCCGCCGCGGCCTGGTGCTTCATGGCCGGCATGCTGCTGTTTTGCGGTTCGCTGTACGTGCTCGTGATCGGCGGGCCGCGCTGGCTGGGCGTGCCGTGGGGCGCGGTGGCCCCCTTGGGGGGCAGCCTGCTGATCGTCGGCTGGCTCGCCCTGGCAGGCCACTGCCTGGGCGAGCGCTGACCGCCTCGCGGTCAGGCGCACGGCTGGGCGAGAGGCTTTGCCAGCGGCAGCGTGAGCACGAAGCGGGCACCGCCGTCGGCCGGGGGATCGCTCACGAGATCGCCCCCCATCTGCCGGGCGAGGCGGCGCGACAGCGCAAGGCCGAGGCCGACGCCCGCGCCCCCCTCTGCCGCATCGCGGGCACTCTTCCGAAACGCCTCGAAGAGCCGGGCTGCCTCGCGCGGAGCGATCCCCGGGCCGTGGTCGCGCACGGCGAGCGCGAGGTACGTGCCGCGTTGGCCGACGGCAAGCTCGATCTCGGCCGGTGTGCCGCCGCGGGCATACTTGCTAGCGTTGTCCACGAGATTGAAGAGCACCTGCTCGACTGCCGCCGGATCGGCGATGACAACCGCGTCCGCGGCATCCGGGCCGACGTCGATCCGCCAGGTGAACCCCGCTCCCTCGGCCCGCTCCGCTGGACGGGCGACGGTCCGCGCGAGCAACTCTGCCACCGGGACCCGCGCGGTGCGTGATGCATGCCGGCCGCGTTCCAGTCCGGCGTAGGCGAGGACGTTCTCCACGAGGTGCGTGAGCCGGTCGGCCTCCCGGCGGAGCGTGGTATGGCAGCCCGGGATCTCCTCCTCCGGAACCATTCCCTCTTCGAGCATGCCGGAGTACAGCCGAAACGTCGTCAGCGGCGTCCGCAGCTCGTGCGTGACGCTCGATACGAACGCCGCCCGGCGCTCCGCGAGCGCGAGCACGCTGGCCAGGAGCGCGGCGAGTGCCGCGGCGGCGACGGCCATCGCCCCCCAGGCGGCGACGAGCGAGCCACGCAGCGGCGACCATGTCGCAGATGTCGGCTGTGCGACGTCACCGGGCACGAGCCGGGCGGGAATCGCGGCCAGCAGCCGCTGCTCGTGCGCGGGGTCCGCATCGGGGGCAGGCTCGAGGCCGGCGTGCGGCAGCAGATCGACGATCGAGGCGAGGAGTTCGGCCCGCAGGGCCTGCCAGTCGAGCACGCAGCCCTCGATCTCGGCGACGCCGGGCCGCGACGCGATGCGGCGGGCGAGGACGATCTGATCCCCGACCCAGACGGCGGCCAGCGGTGCCAGCGGCGGCGCGTCGGGAGGGGCATCGTCGGCCTGAACCTGATTCAGGACCTGCTGCTGGAGCACGTTGGCCGATGTCTGCCGGGCCTGGAACTCGGCGATGTTCCTCTGCGTCTGCACCCGCTGATCGGCGAACTGCTCGGGGTCCGGCTGCCGCGCGGAGCCGACCGCGGCGACCGACTCGACCGCGGGCAGCCGCGATGCCAGTGCGGCGATGTCGAACGACACGCCCTCGGCCTTGGCCGGCGCGGCGGAGACGACCCGGCTCCGGCCGCTGGCATCGACGACGAACGCCGCGCGGACCGGCGGCAGCGGCCGCGTGCGGCGAACGTTCGCCGTCTCGCGGGCCACGAGCGCCCCGACCGCCGAGTCGATCCGCCACAGGGCGAGCCGCACGTTCTCCTCGACCGCCGCCTGCTGCCGCGCCGTGGCCTCCGCGCGGTCCGCCTCCAGCGCCCGCTGCGTCAGTGCGACGAGCGCCAGCGCCGCGACGAGGACGCTGGCCGCGTAGGCGGCCCAGGCACGGCGTGGGCTCATCGCGTCTCCTCCACGCCATCCACGGCCCATGCATAGCCCTGGCCGCGGACCGTGAGCAGCCGCCGCGGCGCGGCCGGGTCATCCCGCAGTTTCTCGCGCAGCCGCATGACGTGCATGTCGATCGTCCGCGTGGCCATGCCCCGCGGGTCGAGCCGCCAGACCCGCCGCAAGAGTTCCTCGCGGCTGATCGCCCGGCCGGCATGGGCCGCGAGGTAGGCGGCCAGTTCGGCCTCCTTCTCCGAAAGCTCGGCCCGCGTGCCGTCGGCATGCCGCACCTCGCGCCGGGCGAGGTCGATCACGAGCCCCGCGCAGGCGATCAGCTCCACCGGCCGCGGCCGCTCCGGCGACCGGCGCAGCACCGCCTCGACGCGGGCCAAGAGTTCGCGGACGCCGAACGGCTTGACGACGTAATCGTCCGCGCCCGCCGTCAGGCCGTCCACCCGCTCATCCTCGGCGGCCCGCGCCGTGAGCAGGATGACCGGCCGCGTGGGCCGGGACTCGCGGACCCGCCGCAGGATCTCCAGACCGTCGCCGCCGGGGAGGACGACGTCGAGGAGCACGAGGTCGAGCTCCGCCGACTCCGCCAGCGCGAGCCCGCGCGGGCCGTCGCCGGCCTCGAGCACCTCGTAGCCGGCGAAGCGCAGCGCCGTGACCACGCCGCGCCGGATGGCGGCGTCGTCCTCGACCACGAGCACGCGACGGGCCGGGCCGGTCATCGCTTGGCGTATCTCCCCCGGGCGTCGGCCGTGGCGCCCGCGAACGGGATCTTCGTCGTGCGCACGTCGAGCAGCGGCTTGAGTTCGTGGATGTTCGTGTAGCCGTAGGCGTGGAGCACGTTGAACGTGTGGACGTTGAGCGCCGCGCCGGCGGTCTTGGTAGCGAAGGCCTGCTCCTCGTTCTCGAAGTTGTTGTTGCAGTAGATGAGCACGCGGGTGTCCTTCGTGGGGATGGCCTTGGCGAGTTCGGCCGCCGTGATGTCGGAGAAGTTCAGGTGCCGGGCGCCGCGGACGTGCAGCAGGTCGTATTTCTCCCGGCTGCGGGCGTCGAGGACGACGGTGTCGGGCCGGGCCGCGAGCGCCATGAATTCATCCTCGCCGATGCGGCGGGCCTGCCGCAATTCCTCCACGGCCGCGACGCCCGCGGCGAAGCGGCGGTAGTCGATCCGGGGATTGCCCTCGTCGGCCCGGGCGGCCGGGGCGAACAGGGCGGCACCGACGAGGACGAGCGACACGAGCGGACGGCGGTCTGTGGGGCGGAACATGGAATGGGCTCCCGTGGAAGTGCGGCCGGCTGGCACCCGCCGGGCCGCGCCGCACCTGGACAAGTATCGGTGCCCCGGCCCCACCGGTGGGTAACGGACGTGTAACGGCTTCGAGGTCAACCTGCGGGCTTGAAGGCGTGTACCATCGCCCGGTAACGCAGGGGCGGATCGCCCGCCGCGAGGCCGCCCAGTGGCGGCGGCCCCTGCACCACCGCGCAGCTCGTGAAGCCGGCCGCCGCGACGAGGCCGCGCAGGCCGCGGAGATTGGGCGACCACCAGTTCGACGGGTCGCCGTTGAGCTCGCTGCCGGGGAAAAACTCGCACAGCGAAACGTCGGCGGCACCCGGCACCTCCATCGCCTCGGTCTCGATCACGGCGACGCCCCGGGTCAACGAGGCCAGTTTGCGCATCGCCGCCAGCGGGTTCTCGGTGTGGTACAGCACGCCGAGGAACAGCACGACGTCGAACGTGCCGATCTCCGCCGGGCGGGCCGCCATGAAATCGAGCACCACGGGCTCGACGCGGCTGGCGAGCGCCCGCCGCGCGAGATCGAATCGTGCCTTGCCCGGCATCCGTTCCGGATCGAGCCGCCAGCGCATGCATTCGGTCCGGTAGGGCGGGGCGGGCTCGACGCCCCGGGCCGCGCACTCCGCGAGGTAGGCGTCGGTGAGCCTGGTTTCCACCTGCCAGGCCGGCAGGTCGAGGCTCACGACCCGCGTTGCGCCGCGCCGTTCCGCCTCGAACGAATAAAAGCCGTCGTAGGCACCGATGTCGAGCACGCTCTTGCCGGCCAGGTCGGGAAGCCGCAGGGCCGCCAGTTCCTTCTGGAGCGCCGCAGGGCTTTTCTGCCCCTTGGTGACGACACCGTGGCCGAGATCGATCGAGTGAAACCAGACCTCTCGCGCCGCCGCGGCGGCGAGCGCGTCGGGGTCGAGACGCGCCGGTGATGCGGTGTCCATGGAGGAGAGTTCCCGGGGGGAAGAACAAGATCCGGCAGGACGGAAGTCTGATCGTTGTGCCGGCCCGCCGACAAGCCGGCCGCGGAGCAGAGGGCCGCTACCCCTCCCGCGCGGACGCGTGCCGCACGTCGTCGAACCGCTGCAGGAGGTTCACCTTCTGCCAGATCTTCTGGCACAAGCCTGTCGTCAGGTCCTCGATCTCGCCGACCGCCTCCAGGACCACCGGGTCGTCGAACCGCTGGACGTAGATCGCCGCCACTTTCCCGGTCAGTGACAGCAGCTCGGAGCAGTAGTCGAGATAGCGGTTGAGCTCGAAGGCGGTCATCGTCTCCCGCGGCGACGCGGTCGTGCTCAAGTAGCGGTCGAGCAGCCGCTCCGGGTCCTTGGTCAACTGGTGCATGTCGATGACGTGGGCCACGCTGCGCAGTTCGTGGAGTGCCCGCAGGCCGCGAGATCGCTTCAGCCGCCGCTCCCAGCCGACGAGGAACACGAGGCCGGCGCCGATCAGCACGGCCTCGCTGAGTCCGGCCTCGGTGGTCTGAATGACGTCGATCAGCTCGACGCGTCTCCAGCGCAGACCTGTGGCGGCCACCGCCAGGCAGATGGCGGCCGCGAGCAGCGTGACGAGCAGCCAGGTGAGGACCCGGATCGGCACGATCGGACGGCCGAACTCCTCGGCCCGGGCCGCAGCCGTCCGGCTCGTGGCCAGCAATTCGTCGCAGATCCGCCCCAGTCCGGAGCCGGGAAAACGAGCATCGATCCGGCCCTTCAGCCGGGCGATGGTGTCGACAACCCGCGGCGGTTCGAGCACGAGACCTGGCATCGTGGGCACCGTCCTCCGGGGCCCGCCAGCATAGCCACGGGTTGCGCGGCCGGCGAGCCGCGGCCCCACCCGCATCGGGCAGGACAGCCACGGCGGACATGCCGCCACGACTTCGGCCGGCGGACCACCAGAAGCGCGTTGCCGACCGGCCGCTGACCACGGCCGGGGGCGGGAATCCTGCTCCTGCCATCGACGACCATCGTCGAGGAGCCGCCGCCGGGTGGGTCCGGGCCAGTTCCGCCACCGTCTGATCGGCTCCGCGCGTGCTGGGCGCAGGCTGTCGCGGACCGTGAAAGGATCGTAGAATGTGGTTCGTCAGAAGGTAGAAGGAACCCGCGCGATGCTCCCCGACGGGCTGAAATTTCCGAGCACCGCCGAGGTCGTCGCGGACGAGGCCGATCGGTTCCGCCGGGCCTCGCCTGCCGAACGGGTGCGGGCGATTCGCTCCGCCCTGTCGGCGGGCGCCCTGTTGATCGAACGGTCTCCGCGGCGGGATTTCCTCGCGGCCTACCGTCGCGAGCAGGAGGAAGCCGCCCGCGAGGCCATCAAACGATTCGTGGTTCGGCATGCCTGGCAGTCCTGAACCGCTGGCGGGCGATCTGGTGGCGGCCGTGGAAGGTCTCGGTGCGGCCTTCCAGGCACGGGGCATCCGCTACGCCCTGCTGGGCGGACTGGCGACGATCCTCCGCGGTCGGCCGCGATTCACGCAGGACGTCGACGTGCTGCTCGACGTGCCGCAGGTCGAACTCCCCGGCCTGCTCGACGACCTCATCGACCGTGGGTTTTCCCTCGACCCGCCCACGGTCATCCGCCAGTACGTTCAGGAACACATGACTGCCTTCCGCTTCGGCGTCGTGCGCATCGACTGGCTCAAGCCGATCCTGCCGCTCTATGCCCATGCCCTCGCGGCGGCTACGGTGCTGCCATGGAGCGAAGGGCACACGCTCCGCGTCCTCGCTCCAGAGGGGCTGATCATGACGAAGATGGTCGCCTTTCGGCCGCAGGATCAGGAGGACATCCGCACGCTCCTGGTTGCCAACCGCCACGACATCGACATCGACCTGATCCGCCACGAGTGGGCGCTGGTTGCCGGCGGCGAGGAAGAGCGGACGCATTGGCTGGAGACTGAACTGGCCGCGATCCGCTGACAGCCCGGCCGGAGAGATGCACCGCCGACGCGGACGGGATTCACCTGCCCCCACGGGTCACGCGCACCCCGGCCTGGCCGCTCATGGGCACGTCACTCCTTCACCTCCAGGGCCACGCTCGCCGAGTGGGCGTTGAACTCGGGGGCGTAGCGGCTCTGGATCTTCGCGAAGCCGCTCGACGCCGTGCCCCGGTGGGCCGCCCGAACGGAATACTCGAAGACGTGCACACCCCGCGGCAGCCGCTCGAAGAACATCTGCGTCGCGGTGTCGCGGATCGCCACGTACCAGGCCGCCCCGTCGCCGTACCGCCAGCCCGAGAGCACGTCCACCGGTTCCGTGATGCTCGGCCGGTGGTCGGCGAGCTCCAGAAACTCGTAGTCGCGGTCACTCGTCACCACGAGCCGGACGACGAGCTCGTCGCCGAGCGCGACTTTTGCATCACCTCCCTGCTTGACGGGCACGAGCTCCGGCCCAGCCTTCGTCATCCGCTTCACGAACAGCTGCTTCTCAATGGAAAGTTCCTCGCGGCCCGCCGCCGGCACCTTCGAGATGTCGTCAAGGTACTGCCAGTGGACGCCGCCGAAGGCCAGCCCCTTGTCGGGCTTCGTGACCGTGATCGTCGCCATCTCCGGCTTGATCTCGCGGCGGGTGAACCGCTCCTCGAAGAAGCCGGTGCCGGCCTCGACCTTCGCCGGCTCGACCCGCTCGCCGCCGACGTCCACCGTGACGAGTTCCTGCGAGGCGAGCAGGTCGGTGCCGCGGCCGAGGAGCGCGCTGACTGCATCTGCAGTGGTGCGGCCGTTCTTCCAGCGGCTGGTTCGCTTTTGCGACAGCAGCCAGACCTTGAGGGCCTCGACCGCGTCCTTGTCGCCGGCCACCTCGTCAAAAGCCTCGACCATGATCGCCTGCGCGGCGATCGGGGCGTAGTGCCAGCTCCACCAGCCGGGGTGCGGGTCCCGCCACCACATGCCCTGCCAGCTTTCCTTCTCTTCACCCGGCTTGACGTCGGCATCGACCGCCCGTTGCTTGAGGCTGTCGATGATGGAAAGTGCCGTCTGCTTGTCGCCCGAGCGGGTCAGTGCGATCGCGAGCTGCCCCTGCGGAAGCCGGCCGTCGATCTTCATCCAGCACTTTCGCGCCACGTCGAACGCCCACTGGATCGCCGCGGCCGCCTCCCCCTGCGGGGGCGCGTCCTGCGTGAAGAAGCTCCGCGCATAGAGGGCGTAGACGCCCAGCGGCGTGAGCACGATCTGGTCGGGCTTGCCCGCCCAGAATTTCTCCGCCCGGCGCTTCTCCTCGACGAGCCGGCCGTCGAGCCAGGGGATCGTCTCGAGGGCCGGCTGGACGTCGATCTTCACGCCCGCCGTTCGCAACCGGCCGAAGCCGGCCACGATGCCGAGCGTGACGGAGTCGCAGGTCCGGCCGCCGGGGAACCAGGGCCAGCCGCCGTCGCCGGTTCTCAAGCTCGCCAGCCGCGTCAGTGCGGCCTGCGTCTCGTTGCCGGCCCGCGTGGCGTCGAAGAGCAGCGCGATCCGGGCCCGCGCCTCCTTCTCGTCCACCGCGTCGCGGACCCAGGGCGTCTCGGCGAGGAGCGTCTTCACGAGGTCGGTGTTTTTCTCGAGTGGGCTTTCCAGCGCAGCGGTTCCCTTCCACTGCTCGAACACCCGGCCGATCCGCGGATCGCTCGTGGCGAGGTGCCGGGCGAGCGAGTTGGCATAGAGCCGCGTAAACAGCGTCTCGGTGCTCTCGTCGGACTGCTCCATGATCGAGGGCAACGCGAGCACGGCGTACCAGGCCGGGTTCGACGTGGCCTGGACGACGAGCGACTGGCTCTGGATATCGGCGCCGGCGGCAGCGTTAGCGGTTTGGGCCAGCCGGTCGAGCGACACCTTTCGCGTGCCCGGTCCGCGGATCGTGACGGGCACCGATTCACTGACCAGGACCTTACGTGGCAGGACCGGGATCAGGGCCTCCTCGCCGTCGGCGGCCTTGCCGGCGGAGCCGGTGGCCAGGTAGCGGAGGGCCTCGGTGCCGTCGGCCACCTTCACGGTGAACACGACCGGCTTCGATTCGCCGGCGGCAATATCAAAGGCCTTGCTCGACTCGCCGACGATCAGCCCGGCGCGGTTGGCGTCGGTGCGGGCGTCGGCGAGGGAAAACTTCACCGTGCCCGCGAGCCGGCCGGTGGACTTGTTGCTGACCTTCACCGGGATCTGCACGACGTCCCCCTCGCGGAGGAACCGGGGCATGACCGGCTCGACCATCAGGTCCTTTACAGACACGCATTCAGCCACGATTGATCCGCTGCGAAGCGCCGCGTCGTGGGCGAGGCCCTTGAACTGCCAGGTCGTGAGCGTGTCGGGGAGCGTGAACTCGATCGACACGACGCCGTCCTTGCCGCTCGAAAGCGTCGGCAGGAAGAACGCCGTCTCGACGAGGTTTTTGCGCGGCGGCGGGGCCGCGGCGGCGGGGACCGCCGGGCCACCGGGGCCTTGTGGGTCGCCCGCCTGGAGTTTGTCGGCTTCATCGACTAGTCCGGTACGGGCCACGTTTGTATTGTCCAAGGCTTTGCTCGGGGCACCGGGTTTCACTGCGGCACCCATGGCAAAGGCTGCGAACTCAGCACCGGGTTTCGCCCCTTTCCGCATCCGCATGAGCATCCGGCCGCCGTTGCCTCCGCCGATGCCGCCCTCCCATCCCATCGCCGGCGTGCCAAAGGGATCCCGCAGCACGCGGTAGGTCAGCTGCGGCACACCCACCTGCGGCACGTCGAAGTGACCGAGGACGTGATTGAACCCCTCGCCGCGATTGGTGAACGAGATGTTCAGCCAGCTCGACTCACGGCGGAACATTCCCATCAGGTCGCCCGGCCAGGCGTGGGCGGCCAGCGCGTCGAGCGACTGGTCGTAGGCAAGCGCCAGGAACTCGGCCGCGACGGGCGCGGCCGGCCCGGCCACCGGATCGGCGACGCTCATGATCTTCGCCCGCCAGATTTCCTTCGCCCCGGGCTCGAGCCGGCGGGTGAACCGCTCCCACTCGATCGCGAGTTTTTTGTTCGTCCACGGCACGTCGATCGTGCGGCTTTCGGAATGGATCCGGCCGTCGCGGACCAGCCACGCCCGCACGGTGAACCCGCCCCGGTGGGCGTCGGTGACTTTCAGGCTCACCGGCCACTGCGTCCGCCCCGGCTCGGTCCAGTACCGCGCGATCGTTTTTCCTGACTGCGAAATCTCGACGAGGGCCCGCCCCTTCGCATAGCCGGTGCCGACGAAGGCCGAGAACTCGGCGTTCGGCTCCACCGACTGCTTTTCGGACTTCATCACGAACGCCCGCTTCACGCCGTAGCGGTCGGCGGCCGGATCGACCACCTCGATCACCTGCTCGGCCCTCACCGCCGGCACGTCGCCGGCCGCCGGGATCTCGAACACCGCCTTGTAGATGCCCGCCGGCAGGTTCGCCGTCGCCTCGGTTTTTCCAGTCGCCTTGTCGGTGGTGATCTTCTGCGTGAACACGGCCTCACCGGCTGCCCAGGTCTGCGGGTTGGCGGGATCGGGCTCGACCGGCCGCCCGGCCGCCGGCGCGATGTCGCGGCCTCGACCACGGCCGCGGAACGGCCGCGGCATCCCGCCCGGGCCACCGAACAGGTCGCCGCGGGCCACCTCCGCCGGCTGCACGAGCCGCGACACGGTGAGCGTGCCGGCCGCCGCGCGGGGCTGGCCGTCGAGCGTGGTTGTGCCGATGCCGATCTTCACGGCCGCGGGCTCGCCGCGGACGACCGCCTGCCACTCCCTGGCCGACACGCTCGCTTCGACGTCGGTGTAGCCGACGCTCACGCTTTGGGAATCACTGCGGGTTTCGCCGCTGGTATCCGTGACATCGGCGACAACGGCAAACGTGAAGACCGGCAGCGACTCCTTGGGCACCGCGCGGTCGGGCTTCGCCGTGAACGTGACCGTGAATTTTCCTGCGTCGTCGCTGACGGCCGTGCCGCGGGCGATCCGCTGCCCGCCCGCGTCGAACGGCAGCCAGGGGAAGAACCAGCGGCACCAGAAAGGCCAGCGGACCTGCCGCGTGACGTGCCATTTTACCTTTGCACCGGAGACGGGCAGGCCCGTGTAGGTCGTGGCCGTGCCGGAGAGCACGACGTCGCCGCCGAGCGGCGGGCTCTTCTCGGGCGCCGCGAGCTTCACGAGAAACTTCGGTCGCTTGTACTCCTCGACGCGGACACCCACCGCGCCCCCGAAGCCGTTGTTGCCCGGCGCCCGGGCCTGGATCGACCATTGGCCCGGCAGGGCACCGGTCGCAATCGGAAAATTACCGGCGAACGAACCGTTGGCAGAGGTCTTGTGGGTCGCCTTGGCCACCTCGCGGCCGTTGGCATCATTGAGCACGACGATGATTTCGCGATCGGCCACGGCGCGGTACTCGGCCTTGGCATGGTCACCCGCGCAGGCGATCCCCTTGTAGTGGACGATCTGGCCGGGGCGATGGATGCCGCGGTCGGTGACGAGCACGATCGACTTGTAGCCCGAGGGCTGCTCGTTGCGCCAGACGTGGGTCGGATCGGTGGCGGCAGTGTGCCGCTTGTCTCCGCGGTCGGCCGTGGCCACGACGACGACTTCCTTCTGGTTCGGAACCGCGACCTCGTAGCGGCCATCCTTGTCGGTGGTGACGGTGGCGGCATCGGTGAACGGCGGCGGACCACCGCGATCGCCACGGACGAACGCCTTGACCGTCGCCCCGGCGACCGGCTCCCCGGAGGCGATGTCGACGACGTGGCCGGCAAGGCCCGCCGCATGCGGGTTCTGCTCCGACACGATCGCCAGGTGCGTGACGTGAACCAGCGTCACGAAGACGACGTTGTCCTGCTCGCCGAAATTTTCCTTGTGGCTGGCGATCACCCAGTACGCCCCGGGCTCGAGACCGGCCGCGTCGAACGCGGCCGCCACCGGGATGTCCTGGTGCCGCTGCCGGTAGTCGGGCGTGGCGGGGAGGTCGGCGGCGTGCTGCTTCACGGCCGGCAGGGCGAGGATCGCCTTGCGGTCGGCGTCGTCGATCCAGTTGCCGTGCGGCTTGCCCGCCTTGAGCCGGCCGAGAAAATCGGCCTTCGCCAGCCGGAGCTGAACCTTGGCGATGTTCCGGTAGGTGACGCGGACGACCGGCCATGGGTCGGCCCAGGAGGATTCCGTCGCGAGCGACAGTTCACGGCTCTCGATCTGTGCGACGAGGTTTTTGCACATCGCCCCACCGGGGCTCTTGGGGTGCGACTCCGCACCGGCCAGTGCGATCTTCCGGGCTTCGATGAGGTCGCCCGACTCGCCCTGCCCGTCGCCCTGCTGGATCAGGCTGGCGAGGTGAAACCGGCCGAGCGATGCGGTCTCGTGGTCGCCGGCCCGCTCGATGAACGCCCGCAGGGCCGCCTCCTTGCGGTCAACGAGGGCACCGGGCTCCCCCGTGGCGACGACGGCGCCGCTGGCCCACAGGATTCGGTCGAGGTCGGCGGCAAGGAAGGCAGTGCGGTCGTTGTCTCCCTTATGGAAGATGAGCAGATCACGGTAGAGGCGGACCGTGTCGAGCAGCGGCGAATCGGTGTCGGTGACGGTGTTGTCTTTCTCGGGCTGCCAGTTCAAAAACTCCTCGGGCGTGCCGAGCGCCGGCGAATCGGCGCCGATCTCGAAAGCATCCTCGGGGGCCACGAGCCCGCGCTCGCCGGAACTCGAAAACTCGATCGCGTCGCGAACGACCACGTCCCAGACGGTGGGCCGGTAGGCGTCGGACATCGCCCCCTTCTCGATGATCGCCGACCACTCGGCGACCGGGAGTTTTTGGAGTGCGGCCCGCTCGGGGCTCCCGGGTGCGCCGACGGCCGCGGCGAACCGCTTCCTGATCTCGGCGACGATCGCCGGCAGGTCCCATTCGGCGAGCTTCGTGAGGTCCTTGGCGTCGGCGCCCCCCTGCGTGCGCTCTTGGTACCGCCAGCGGTTCGCTTGAAAATAGCCCCAGGTCCAGTTGGCTCGGATGGCCTCGAGCACGCCCTTTGTCTCGGCCGGCGCCCTGTCGATCGCGGCGGCGAGGCGGAGCACCCGCTCGGGGTCGTCACCGGGCCGGTCGCCCGTCTCGGTGAGGATCCGCGTAGCGATCGCCCGGGCCGCTTCGGCCCAGGCCTTGTCCTGCACGGCGGAGGCCTCGACGCCGGCGAGGGCCTGGAGGGCGGTCTTCGGCTTCCCCTCCTCGAGCGCCTTCTCGACGGTCTTCCAGGCCGCGGCCCGGTCGGCGGGGGGCACGGCGTCATCACCGACGGCGAGGGGACGCATCAGAATCGGGCCTCCTGCGAGCAGGCCCACCATGGCGATGGCGGCGGCGAGCCGGCGTGATGCGATGGTATGGCGCGGGTGACGGTGGGGAAACATGCGGTACTCCGTCGAAGGTCTGTGGCCCCGTGTGCCGGGACGGTGAACTATAAGGAATCGCGGCTCGGCCGACTCTTCGACGCGCGGCGAATGGAAAAGGTTCCCAGAGCCGTCGGACCGCGGTCAGGGCCAGGCGCCCGGCGCGGTAAACCTCCGGCTTCACCACCGCCGGGGCAAGGCCGCCAGGGACATGGATGGCCCGACAGCCGTGAACCAGCCCGGCCTCTACCGCGGCGGCTGGTCGTCGTCCATCGTGCTGATGTAGCTGCGCAGCCGCTCCAGTTCGTCGGTCACGTGCCGCAGCTTGAGCATGTTTTCCACCCGCTTCACCAGCTCCACCCGGTTCACCGGCTTGGAGAGGAAGTCGTCGGTGCCCGCCGCGACCGCCCGCTCGATGTCGCCGAGCTCGCCGAGGGCCGTGACCATCAGGATCATGATCGGGCTCGTGGCCGGGTCGCCCTTGATCCGCTCGCAGACCTCGAAGCCGGAGAGCTTCGGCATCATCACGTCGAGGAGGATCACGTCGGGGTGGAACGCGGCCACCTTGTCGAGCGTGTCGCCGCCGTCCACCGCCGTGGCGATCTCGCAGTCGATGTCGGCGAGATACGCCTCGAGCAGTTCGCGGTTGGGCTCGTTGTCGTCGGCGATGAGCACGCGGCTGCGCCGCGGCTCGGCCGCGGGCTTGTCGGTCGCCGTCCGGCGTTTGGTCATCGGCGTGTCCCCGAAATGCGTGGATGGACGGGCTGCGGCGGCCGCCGTCACGGCGCCTCGAAGAGCGACTGGCTCTTCACGATCGCCAGGTCGTCGGGAAAGGTGTGGAAGGCCTGCACGATCAGGCCCCGCGGCCGGGTCTCGACGTTGATCCAGCTCAGGGCGCCCAGTGCCAGCCGCCCCCCGGATTCGAAACGGTGGAGCAGGCCGCGCTTCCGGCCCTCCCCGGCGAGTTCCTCCTGGAACGTCCAGAACACCTCCTCGGCGACCGTCTCCAGTTGGAAGCAGGTCTGGTAGCAGGCCCCGCCGCGGCACTCGAGCCGGTCGCTCCGCTCTCCGGCGATGCGGTGGGAGATCAGCCGGCGACGCTGCGGCAGCGGCTGCTTCTGGCTGGCCGCCAGTTCGGTGAGCGTCAGCCCGTCCTTGCGCCACGTGACGAGATGACCGGCCTCCGTGATCGCGATGCTGGCAGAGTAAACGCCGCGGTCGATCGTGCGCGCGGCGCGGATCTCGAACAACTCCGGATGCAGGACGCGGCCGTAGAGTTGGAAGACGAGGTCGGCGACGTGGGGACGAACCGAGAGCACGGGGCGCACGCTTTCCAAGGACACGACCGGCACCGGGCGGCGGACGCGGCGTCCACGATGGCCCGCCGCTTTCATGGTGAGTATAGGGCGACGCCGCGGCATGCACCAAGCGACGGTGAAACGCCGCGAGCGGCATGGAAAATCGGGCACGGCCCGCATGGTCAGGCGCTCACACGAGCCCCACGAGCATGTCGTACGCTGCATGCGTGCCGGCCGCGATCCCGAAGCCCCGCCAGAGGAACAGGCCGGCGAAGAACAGCCCCGCGATCGTACGAAAGGTGAAACTGTAGGGCTCGAACGTGTCGCCGAGCGGGCCCACGTAGTGCGCGGCGCTGAACAACAGGCTCGAAACGACGAGCCCGCCCACGGCAGCCCGCGGCACGGACATGCCCAGACGGGCGAAGCACCAGGCAAGCGCCGGCAACAGCAGGAGCCGAAACAGCACTTCTTCGTACAGTCCGGCCCCGCAAAACCCGATCAATCGGCTGAAAAAACCCTCCCGGGCGGCGTTGGCGGCCAGCGGCCAGAGCCGGTCCTGGAGCCGGGCGATGGCGACAAGCGCCATGGCCCAGAGCAGGCACTCCGCCGCCATGCCGGCGAGGACGGCGGGCGAAAACCGCCACCGGTCGTGCTCGACATGGTGCCAGGCCAACAGCCCGACGATCGTCAGCACCGGGAGCAGGAAATAGGAGCCGAAACCGAGGGCATCGAGCAGTTGCCGAAGCCAGACATCGGCACCGTTGCGGGGCGAACCGCGGCCGAGCATGAGCACGCCCCCTTCGTAGGCGAGCACGAGCGGCAGAGAGAACACCAGGCTCGTCAAAGGCGTCCGCGACAGCCGCCAGTAGGTGTCGGCGGCAGAAGCCGGGGCCGTCTCCTCGATGACAGCGCCAGAAAAATCAGCGCTCTGCGCGGATTCGATGGTGGCGAGCAGATCCTCGACGGGATCCGGACCTTCTCCCGACGATGACTGCGCTGCTGTCATGAAAAAAATTCTGTCCGCGCTGCCGCCCGTTTCATGGCCGGTTTTCTCATCCCGCGGACCAGTCGATGTCGCGCCACCACGGCATGTCCTTGACAAGATCGGACCGCGCCACAGAATGCCTCTCCATCACGTCGGCCCTGTGTGCGGACGACGCGATGCAACGAACTTCACGGCGTCGATCGCGAAAATCCTACCACTCTGACCGGTTGCCTGGCCAACGGCAGGTTCGGCGGGAATCGACGGTGAAATTGGGGGGCGACGACTTGAGGGATCGACAGTCGACGACCTTGGTCGTGGCCTGGATGTCCCCCCCGTTTTTTGCCGCGTCCGCTGCCGGGGGCGTCTCGTCCCCGGTGGTGGGCAGCGCGGTCTGAATTGGCTGTGCGTGCCCGGGAACCGGTAGAATCCTCCGGACCAATTCCAGGTCGCAGGAAACGCCATGGCACGATGCCTCATCGGATGCGGCTCGAATCTCGGCCGCCGCCGCGAGCAACTCGATTGTGCCGTCGAACTCCTGCGCTGCATGCCCGGCGTCTCCCTCCTCGCCGTCAGCCGCTACCGGGAGACGCGGCCGGTGGGGGGCCCCGCCGGGCAGCCGCCGTTTCTCAACGGCGCCTGTCTGATCGAGACGGGCCTGCCCCCCCACGACGTGCTCGGCATGCTCGCCGCCGTGGAGAACACGCTGCACCGTGAACGGGGCGATCATTGGGGCCCGCGGACGCTCGATCTCGACCTCCTCCTCTACGACGACGTCGTCCTCGACACTCCCACGCTCACGCTGCCGCATCCGCGGATGGTCACCCGGCGATTCGTGCTCGAGCCGGCTGCCGAGATCGCCGCCGGCCTGCACCATCCGCTTGCGGGCTGCACCGTCCAGGCTCTGCTCGACAATCTCTCCCGGCCCCACCCGCACGTCGCCATCGTCGGCGTGCCGGGAAGCGGCGCGCCGGCGGTGGCTGCGGCCGTGGCCGACGCGGTGATGGCCCGCGCGGTCCACGCTCCTGCGCAACTGCCCGTGGCCGGCCGTGCGGACGCCGCGACCTGGCTCGACACGCTCGCGGCCTGGGAACGGTCGCTCGGCCGGCTCGATTGGTGTGACGACCCCCACGGCACGATCGCCGACTTCTCGCTGGAGATGCTCCACGTCGCCGCCGCCGATCTTCCCGCCGCCGAGGCCGTTCACTTCGCCGCGGAGATCGATCGCGCGCTCCAGCAGACGGTCGCTCCGCAGGCGGTGATCCTGCTCACCGCCGACGCTGCGACGCTCGCCGGGCGAGCCTCCGTGTGCGCCCCGCGCGGCATCGCTGCGCCGGCACTCTCCGCCGCGTCGTGCGGCGTGGAACCGGACGCAGCGGGCGGCGCGGAACCGGGCGCAGCGGGCGGCGCGGAACCGGGCGCAGCGGGCGGCGCGGAACCGGGCGCAGCGAGCCGCGCCGCGCGGAACGCGAACCCGATCGTCTCCGGGCCGTCGCCCCGGCCGGTGGCGGACCTGCTCGCCATGCAGGAGCGGCTGGGACGACTGCTGCACCGGCCGGACCGGACGCGGCCACTGGCGGTGATGACGATCGACGCCGCGAACCTGGCGCGGGCGGCAGCCGAGGCGACGGCCGCGGTCGAGGCGATGATCTGATGCCCGCCGCGCCGCTCGTCGTCGCCGATCCGGCCACGATGCGGGCCGCGGTGCTCGCGGCCCGAGCCGCGGGCCGCCGCGTGGGCTTCGTGCCCACCATGGGCGCGCTGCACGAGGGGCATGCGAGCCTCGTCGCCGCCGCCGCCGCAGACAGCGCCGACGTCGTCGTGTCGGTTTTCGTGAACCCCACGCAGTTCGGACCCGGTGAGGACTTCGACCGCTACCCGCGTACGTTCGCCGCCGACTGCGACCTGCTCGCCGCGCATGGCGTGCGCTGGGTCTACGCTCCCGCCGCCGCCGCCGTCTACCCGCCCGGCGACGCCACGCGGGTCGTGGTCGGCGGGCCGGCCCTCGGCTTCGAGGGGGCGATCCGCCCGGGGCACTTTTCCGGCGTGGCCACGGTCGTCTGCCGACTGTTCCTCGCCGTGCCCGCGGACGTGGCCTACTTCGGCGCCAAGGACTGGCAGCAGACGCTCGTTGTGCGGCGCATGGTCGCCGACCTCGGCCTGCCGATCGAGATCGTCGTCCGGCCGACCGTTCGCGAGGCCGACGGGCTGGCGCTGAGTTCGCGCAACCGTTATCTCTCGGCGGCCGACCGGGGCCGGGCGCCGGTGCTGGCGGCGAGCCTTGCCGCAGCAGCGTCGCTCTGGGAGGCGGGCGCCGCGCCGGCCGACATCGTGGCGGCGATGCGGGCCCGGCTCGCTGCGGCGAACGTGGCGATCGACTATGCGGCGATCGTCGATCCCGAGTCGCTCGCCGCGGAGATCGACGAGACCGTCGGGGCCGTGGCCCTCGTCGCCGGCCGGCTGGGCACGACGCGACTCATCGACAACCGACTGCTTCCTCCGCGGCAGGCAGGCCCGCGATGAGATCGACGCTGTTTCACGTGCCGCTGCAGATCGGCGGGGTGCCGCTCTTCGGCTGGGGACTGGTGCTTCTCCTGTGGGCCGTCGTCGCCTGCTTCGCGATCGTCCGCGCCACGCGCCGCGAGGGGCTCGGCGCCGCGCTCACCGGCCTCGGCCTGCCGCTGGCCGTCGCCGGCGCGGTGATCGTCTGGGGGCTGCCGGCGATCGCCGACGGTGCCGGGCTGCCGGTGCGCGGCTATGGCGTCATGCTGCTCCTCGCCGCCGCCGCGGGCACCTGGCTCTCCGTGCGGCGCGGGGTGCGATACGGCTTCGACGCCGACACGATCATCGCCCTCGGTACGGAGGTCTTCCTGTGGGGGATCGTCGGGGCGCGGCTGTTCTACGTCATTCAATACCGGGCCGCGTTCTTCGACGCCGGGATCGCGGCCGCCATCCCCCGGATCCTCAACGTCGCCCAGGGCGGGCTCGTCGTGTTCGGCTCGCTGCCGACGGCGGCCCTTGCCGCCGGGCTGTTCGCCAGGCGCCGCGGCCTCTCCATCCTGCGGCTCGCCGACTGCATCGCGCCGGGCCTGCTCCTCGGGCTGGCGATCGGCCGGGTCGGCTGCTTCTTGAACGGCTGCTGCTACGGCGGGCCCTGCGACCTGCCCTGGGCGGTGCAGTTTCCGCCCGACAGCCCGGCGTGGCTCGACCAGCAGGCCCGCGGCCTGTTGCCTGCGGTCGCGGCGGGGGCGGCCCCGCCGTGGAGCCTGCCCGTCCACCCTGCGCAACTGTACGCGGCGATCGACGCCGCGCTGCTCGCCGCACTCGCCGTCGCGGCGACCCCGTGGCTGCGGCGCGCGGGGGAGGTTTTCGCGCTGGTGCTCACGCTCCACCCCGTGTCGCGCCTGCTGCTCGAGGCGATCCGCGTGGACGAGCCGTCATTGTCGCCGTATCTGCCGCTGACCATATCGCAGGCGATCGCCCTGGTGCTGCTGGCGCTGGCGGCGGCGTTGTGGTGGTGGATCGGCCGACAGTCCGGGGGCCCGGAGGGGCATGACCGCCGGGGCGGGGCGAGGGGGTTTTGAACGCCGTGGCCCCCCCGGTACCTTGACCTTCCCGGACTTTTCCGGCGGGAACTTTTTCCGCCCAGATCGCATCGAAGTTTCAGGGCAGACGCACGTGGTCCCGCACACCGACCCAACGCGAGCAGCCCCGGTCAGCGGCCCCCCCGCCACCGACCGGGAGCTCGTCGCCGGGGCGGTGGACGGCGACCGCGCCGCGTTCGCGCTGCTCGTCGAACGGCACCAGGGGCGGATCCTCGCGCTCCTGGAGCGGCTCACGGGCTGCCACGAGCAGGCCCGCGACCTGGCCCAGGAAACGTTCGTATCCGCCTTCAGAAAACTCTCCTCGTTCGCGCACCGCAGCGAGTTCTCCACATGGCTCTATCGCATCGCCTGCAATCATGCGGCCGCCTTTCTGCGCAAGCGGCGCCGGCCGGCCACGGTCGATGCCGCCCTGCCCGGCGGCGGCCTGTGCGGCGCGCTGGAGCCGGCGGCGACCGGGCCGGGGGTGTCGGCGCGGCTGGAGCACGCGGAGCTCTCCGCGCGGCTCTCGGCGGCGCTCGGGCGACTGGACGACCGCTACCGCGAGGTCGTGGTTCTCGCCGACATGCACGACGCGAGCTACGAGGAGGTCGCAGCGGCCCTCGACATTCCCCTGGGCACCGTCCGCAGCCGGCTGCATCGCGGCCGGCTCGAACTCCGCCGCCTGCTCGCCGACTGGATCGCACACGAGGAGCACGATGAACGACGAGCCTGATGGTCGGACCATCCGCGCCGACGACCCGCGCCTGAGCGAATGGATCGACGGCCGGCTGCCGGCCGCCGAGGCCGCTATAGTCGCGCGGAGCGTGGCGGCTTCGCCGGAGCTCACGCGGGTCGTGGCCGACCTGCGCCGGCTCAAGGCGCTGCTCGCCGGCGCGCCGGCCCGGCCGGCGCCTGCCGGCTTCGTGGCCGAGGTGCTGGCCGCGCTCGACGCGCCGCCCCGGCTGGCGCCGGGCACGGCCGCCGGTTCCGGGGGCGGCCCGGCCGACTCCCGGATCGATGCCGAGTGGGAGCGGATCGAACTGGAGCGGCTCGCGGACGAGATCGCCGAGGCTCGCGAGGACGCGGCCGTGGCCGAGACGACCACCGAGCCACGGCGTCCCTGGCCGTGGATGACGATGCTGGCCGCACTTGCCGCTGGCCTGCTCGTCGCGTCGTTCGTCAACATGCCGCCGCTGCACAGCGTGCTGGTCGAGAAGGACCGCGACGTAGCGCTGCGCGGCGCGGGACATCCGCAGGAGGGCCTGTCGCGGACGGTGGACGAGTTCTTCGCCGAGTCGGACGGCGATGGGGCGGCCGAAGCGAAGCCTGCCTACGCGCGGTCTGATGAACGCAGTGCGGCGAAGCGGAACCCGGATCTGGCGGCGGACGACCTGGTCAAGAAGGCAGCCCCGGTCGCAGCGGCTCCCGCGGCTGAGAACATGCAGGACGAGTACGGGCTCGCGGCAGGTGCAGACCAAACGCGTAAAGAGGCCTTGGCCGAATCGACCGAGTCGCAGAGCACCACCAGGAAGGGCGCCGCGATGCCGGGCAGCCCGACGCCTGGCTCCGGTGATCTCGCCGCGAGCACGAGGGCTGCCGAGGGCGGCGGTGGCGGTGGCGGTGGCGGGACCGATCCGCGGAGTCGCGAAGACCTCCCGGAGTCGCTCGGCAACCGACGCGATACCACCGCACCGGTGGTCGTCGTGGTGCGGGGACCGGAAGGGCGGGCCGAGTTCTCGGCGCTGCTCGCGGCACGCAACATCGGTTTCACGCGGCGGCCAGCCGAGAAGATGAGGGAACTGCTGGCGGAGAAGGCCTCGACCAAGCCGGGTGCACTGTCGGCAAGCGCAGAAGGGGAGCGCCGCGAAGCGGGAAAGGCGGACGATCTCGAGCGCAATGGACTGCCGGAAGCCCCCCAGACCGCCTTCGCGGCCCGGGCCGCCGTGGAGAGCATGTCGGGTACCGAAGAGGTGATCGCGATCTCCGGATCGCCGGCGGCCATCGGCGAACTCCTCGCCTTCCTCGAGGCCGGCCGCGGGAATGACTTGGACTTGAAGGTGAAGGGAAGGGCCGAAGCCCTGAAGAGACTGGCCCGCGACGAGGCGAAGCAAGACGTTGCTGTCGACAAGGTCGCTGCGGAGCGGGCGCGGGGTGCCGGGGGCCCAGCGGGGGAAACACTCGATCGCAACGCAGTCGATGGCGAAAAACTCGCCAGGCCGGCGGCAAAAGTCGCCACCGCCGCCGAGGCGACGGTCATGACGATGCTCGTCCGGCTGGTGGACGTCGGTCCGGCTACCGCGGCGGCCAAACCGGCCGGGCCGACCGCCGCGGCGGAGCCGGCGGCCCCGGCAGCGGGTGAAGCCCAGGGGGCCGGCGAGCGGCAAACGCCATGAGCGGCGAACCCGGCGACCCGGCGGGAACGGCCGGGCCGGCTCCGCGACGGCACCTTCCCCCGGACGCCATCACGATCCGCTGCCGCCTGGACGGGCCGCTCGTCGTGGAAATGCCCACCGGAGACCAGTTCGCGGGTCTCCGACTTCGGGTCACCGACCACGCCAACCGGGAGTTTTGCCTGCCGGCAGACGGCCGGGCGGTCGCCCTCTGCCGGTGTGGCCGGTCAGGCAACCGGCCGTTTTGCGACGGCAGCCACAAAAACGCCTGTTTTTCCGGCACTGAGGAGGCTCCCGACTCAGGCGGCTGAGGCCGGCAGCTCCGTTCAGGCGCCTCCCGGTGGGGCTGTGCCGGATGGGTCGACCATTCATGGGCCGTAAACCTTTCCCCGGAAAACACTTGCATCGCTTCCTGGACCCCCAAAACGGTCCATCACACCCGGGTTCGATATGGACTGGCTCGCCCGATACCGGTAGGGTTGATGACCCGGTCCGGGGATTTTCCCCGTCCCGCCGCCCCGGATGGCATCGATGTCCCACCACGGCCCCAACCTCTACCAGCGGTATAGCGTGGGGATCATGGCGGTCCTGGTCTTCCTCCTGCCCCTGGTGGTGGTGGGGGCGATCCGGGCCAAGGGGAACAACCGCAACGACGTGAAGGGCTGGCTGCCCCTCGAATACCCGGAAACCCAGACCTACCGGTTTTTCCGCCAGAATTTCGCGGGTGAGGAGTTCATCCTCGTCAGTTGGGAAGGCTGCACGATGGCCGACCCCCGCCTGGAAATGCTGGCCAAAAAGCTGATTCCGCCCCCCCAGGAGGCCTGGCGGATCGACCGGCCGGCCTATTTCAAGTCAGCCCAAACGGGCCCCCGGGCCGTCGACCGGATGAGTGCAGATCCCCTGAAACTCGACCCGGCCGAGGCGATCGATCGGCTGGAGGGGGCCCTGATCGGGCCGGCCCCGTCCGGTCAGGAAGGGGCCGCCGCCGGGAAGGACGACTTTGCCACCCGGCAGACCTGCCTGGTTTTGACCCTCGGCGACACGGCCCGGGCCAACCTTCACGCCGCGATCGACGAGATCCGCAAGGTGGCGACCGAGGAACTCAACATCCCCGAACGGCAACTCCACATGGGCGGGCCGCCTGTGGACAACGTCTCGATCGACAAGGCGGGGCAGACGAGCGTCACGATCCTCTTCGGGCTCTCGCTCGTGGTCGGCTTCTTCGTCAGCTGGTGGAGCCTGAAGAGCAAGGCCCTGGTGGCAATGGTGCTGGCGTCGGGCGTGTACAGCATGTTTGCCAGCCTGGCAGTGGTCTGGTACTCGGGCTATCCGGTTGACGCGATCCTGCTCACGATGCCGTCGCTGGTCTACGTCGCCACCACCTCGGGTGCGATCCACCTCGCCAACTACTACCGTGACCAGCTCGCGGAGACCGGCGTCCAGGAAGGGGCGGCCGGACGGGCGGTGCACCACGCGCTCCTGCCGCTGTCGCTGGCCACCGGGACGACGGCCATCGGCCTGGCGACGCTGGGCGTGAGCGAGCTCGTGCCGATCCGGATGTTCGGTATCTTCTCGGCGGCCGGCGTGGTGGTCAGTTTCCTGATCCTCGTCACGCTCATGCCGGCGGCGCTCGAGCTCTTCCCGCCGAAGCTGCGCCGGGCCGATACCGAGGGGGAGGCCCTCACCAACTGGAAGCCGATCGAGTTGAGCCCCTGGTGGCGGGTCGGCCAGTGGATCACCGGTCACCACGCCCTCGTGACCTGCGCCTGCCTGGCGGTCATGGCCGGCGTCGGCTACGGCATGACGCGGGTCGAGAGCAGCGTGCAGCTGATGCGGCTGTTCTCGCCGAACGCCCGGATCCGCCAGGACTACAAGTGGCTGGAGCGGACGCTCGGACCGCTCGTCCCGATGGAGATCCTCGTCCGCATCGACGACCAGGCCTGCACGCTCAACCTCCTCGAGCGCATGGAGCTCGTGGGCAGGGTCCAGCGCGAGATCGCCGGGCTCGACGAGGTCGGCAGTTCGCTCTCCACGCTCACCTTCGCCCCCAACCTCGAAGGCGGTTCGTCCGGCGGCCTCGGCGGGGCGGCCGGGGGACTGTTCGGCAACCGCGACAAGCTCCGCCGCAGCGTGCTCCGCAAGCGGCTCGAGGCCAACCGGGACGCCCTGCTCGCCGGTGACTACCTGCGCGAGGCCACGGTCGCCGACGCCGACGGCGGTGAGCGGACGGAGCAATTGTGGCGGATCAGCGCCCGCGTCAGCGCCGTCAAGGAGGTCGATTACGCCCTCTTCAAGCGGGACCTGCGGAGCAAGGTCGATCCGATCCTCGCCGATCTCGACGCCAAGGGAATCGCCGGCGTCAGCGTCGACTACACCGGCCTCGTGCCCCTCGTCTACAAGGCACAGCACTCGCTCCTCGACGGCCTGCAGATCGGCTTCGTCTGGGACTTCGTGATCATCGTGGTGGTGATGATCCTCCTCTGTCGGGCGGCCTCGGCGGGCCTCGTGCTGCTGCTGCCGGCCGCCTTCCCGGCGGTGATGGTCTTCGGCGGCATGGGCTGGGGCAACGCGGCGCTCAAGTCGCTCGACCTCGGCACGCTGCTCATCGACATCGGCACGGTCATGGCGCCGAGCGTGGCCCTCGGCGTGACGGTGGACGACGTCGTTCACTTCATGCTCTGGTTCCGGCGCGGCATCGCCGACGGCCTCGACCGCCGCGAGGCGACGATGCTTGCCTACAAGGGCTGTGCCCGGGCGATGTACCAGAGCTGGGGCGTGATCGGCATCGGCCTGTCGGTGTTCTCGCTGTCGCCCTTTGGCCCGACGCAGCGGTTCGGCTACATGATGCTCTCGATGCTGACGATCGCGCTGGTGGGCAACCTCGTGTTCCTGCCGGCCTTGCTCTCCGGCCCGCTGGGAGCGGTGTTCGGCTGGAGCGTGCTGCGGATCGAGCGCAAGAAGGCAGGCCGGCGGCTGAAGACCGATCCCGGCAGCGACGCCCTGCCCCCGCCGCACGTCGTCCCCGGCTCCGCCAAGCAGGTCGTCCACGCCTGACGGCCCGCATCCCACGGCGCGCCCTGTGAGCAAATAGCCCAAGCCGCCAGGGGACGGCAGAAGTCTCCTCGCTGAGGCAGGATAGCCTCACGCTCGTCGATCTTCTGCCGTCCCCCGGCTCCGCGCCGGGCGAGGTATGCAGCAGTCGGCGGCGGGTGAAGCCCGACGCTGGAGCCGGGCTCTGCCCGGCGACCGGAAGCCGGAGCCGACGCCATGTCGGCGGCGACGGCGCGAAAGTCTATAGCCTCACCCTCGCGGCAACCCGGCGGCCAACCCAGTGGTAGAGTTGCAGCATGCCAACTCCCCAAGTCCTGCCCGCCCCCGCTGCCTCTGGCCTGCCGGTAGCGACCGTGATCCTCAAGCCGAAGCGGGCCCGGCCGTTCTTCGGCCGCCACCCCTGGGTGCTCGATGCCGCCGTGGCCAGGGTCGAGGGAAGCCCGGCGGATGGCGATGTCGTCGATCTCGCCACCCACGAAGGCAAGTTCGTCGCCCGCGGCCTGTGGAACTCGGCCAGCCGGCTCCGGGTCAGGCTCTACGCGTTCGCGGCCGAGGTGCAGCTCGACGACGCCCTGTGGCGGGCCCGGCTCGAGTCCGCCGTCGCGCTCCGCCGGTCGCTCGGCCTCGACGCCCGCGACGGCGCGGCCCGGCTCGTCAACAGCGAGGGGGACGATCTGTCCGGGCTCATCGTCGATCGCTATGGCGACTACCTCGCCGTGCAGGTGACGGCGCTGGCGATGGCCCGGCGGCTCGACACGCTCTCCGCCACGCTCATGGACCTCGTCGCGCCGCGCGGCATTCTCCTCCGCGGTGCCGACCGCGGGCTCGCCAAGCTCGAGGGTTTGCAGCTGCCCGACCGGCTGCTCTGCGGCACCGCCCCCGAGGGCCCGATCTTCGTCCGCGAGCACGGCCTGACGTTCGGCGTCGACCTCACCGAGGGGCAGAAGACCGGCTACTACCTCGACCAGCGAGACAACCGCCAGGCCGCCGCCCGGTATGCGCGGGGCCGACGCGTGCTCGACATGTTCTGCTACTCGGGCGGCTTCGCCGTGGCCTGCGCCGTCACCGGCGCTGCGCGGAGCGTGCTGGCCGTGGACGGCAGCAGCCGCGCAACGGCGCTCGCCAAGGCCAACGCCGAACTCAACGGCGCCGCCAACGTGGCCGTCGAGACGGCCGACGCGTTCGAGAAGCTCGACGCCCTGCGCGATGGCGGCGAGCGGTTCGGGATGGTGATCCTCGACCCGCCGAAATTCGCCCGCAGCCGGGCCACGGCCGAGGACGCGCTCCGTGCCTACCACCGCATCAACCGCGTCGGCGTCGATTTGCTCGATCCGGGCGGGATCCTCGTCACCTGCTCCTGCTCCGGGTCCGTGTCGCGCGACGCCTTCCTGGAGATGCTCGGCGGCGTGGCCCAGCGGGCCGGCCGGCCGCTCCAGTTCCTCGAATGCCGCGGTGCCGCTCCCGACCATCCGGTGTCGGCGAGTTGCCTGGAGGGGGAGTATCTCAAGTGCGTGATCGCCCGCGTCGCCTGACCGGCGGCGGGGCGGTCGGCCTGCGGGATCACGGCTTTCGTGCGCACGTCGCGCCGGTGTACGATCGGGGGTCGGCGGCCGACTCTCCCGTACCGCCGCCGCCGTCTGGGAGGCTTCCGCCCGTGGCCGTCGAGCTTCGCGAGTTTTCCTGGGACAGGATGGTGGAAGCCGTGCAAGCCGTTCGCGAACGGGCCCTGCGGGCCACCGCGGCCCTGGAACGGGCCGGCATTCCCTACGCCATGGCCGGCGGCAACGCCGTCGCGGCGTGGGTGGCCCGGGTCGATCGGGCCGCCGTGCGAAACACGCAGGACGTCGACATCCTCGTCCGCCGCAGCGACCTGGCCGCCGTCACGACCGCCCTCGAGGGGGCGGGCTTCGTCCGGGCCACGGTGATGGACGTCGTCTGCTTCATCGACGGTCCGCAGGGCAGCCCGCGGGACGCCGTGCACCTGCTGTTCGCCGGCGAGAAGGTCCGCGAATCGTATCCGCTGCCGACGGCCGACGTGACGGAGCAGGTGGCCGCCGACGACTACGCCATCGTCTCGCTCGAGGCCCTCGTGCGGATGAAGCTCAACTCCTTCCGCCGCAAGGATCAGGTCCACCTGCTCGACCTGCTCTCCCTCGGCCTCGTCGATGCCGGCTGGATGTCGCGGCTTGTGCCGGAGCACGCCGCCCGGCTGCGGCAGCTGATCGACGATCCGGACGGTTGACCTCTGCGTTCCGTGACCTGCGCGTCCCCTTTTCCCCTGCCGGTCAGGGGTCGAGCAGCCGGAACGTCGCCTGGATGCCGACCCGCACCGGGATCTCGGTGAACCGGGGCGACGTCAGCCGCTGCGGCGAATCATCGCCTTCGTTGCCGGATCGGGCGAACGTGTCGTTCGGCACGACCCGTTGCACGGCGGGACCGGTGGCGCCGCCGGCAGACACGGCGACGAGCGGCCCGACGCGGCCCCCGGCCAGGGCACCGGCATCGGTCCTGGCCTGGGCCAGAGCCGCTTCGGCGGCCTTCTTCCGCAGTTCGGCGGCGTCTTCGAGCACGAACCGGCAGACCGACTTGAAGGAACTGTCTCCCACGTACGGGGCGTATGGCCCGGAGGGCCCGACCGTTCCACCGGCATCGCGGACGGCATCGAGGATCGTGCCGATCGTCTCCAACACCTCGGCCTCTGGCTTGTCGCGGATTCCCCTGAGCGTGAGCCGGATCGTGCGGGCGACGCGGATCTCCGGGACATTCGCCGGAGCGGCGAAGGCGGGTGCAAACCCTTGCGGAAACGCTGGGACCGCGACGGGCCCAAACACCCCCGCAGGCTGCCCCGGCTCCGCGGTCACTTCGATCGCCCGCTCCTCGACGGCGAGCGTGGCGAGCTTCAAGTTGCCGCAGGCTTCGAGCAGCCGCTTCTTCGCCTCGGCGTATTTGCCGAGTGCGTCGCCCGCGCGGGCATCGCCTTCGGCCACGGTGACGTCGATCTCGACCGCGTTCGGCTTGGCACGCACCTCGCCGCTGGCTGTCACCGAAACGCCCTGCCCGACGGTGCCCTGGGCCATCGGGGTCTGGGCCATCGGGGTCTGGGCCATCGGGGTCTGGGCCATCGGGGTCTGGGCGCGGACCGGCGTGACGATCGTCAGGAACACGAAGCATGTCAAAACCATCCGTGGCATGATCAGACTCCTGGTGGGAAAGGCGCTGGGCCGCGTCAGGCCCGCCGCAGGCGCGTATACTCGTCGATCGTCACCGTCGTCAATTCGCCGTCCTCGAGGGCGAGGATCAGGACGTCGCTGTAGACCTTGTCGTCGGGGTGGCGCCGGAAGTGAAGGCCGTGCCGGCGCCGCTCGCAGCGCAGCACCCTGCCGACCGTCGTCGTGCTCCACGAGGCGCTCGAGCCCACCCTCACGCCGTGAACGACCTCCACCTGGTCGCCGGGGCGGAGCTGCTCGTAGAGGCTGCGGGCCGCGTATTCCTCGGGCGTCATCGGCTCTCCTCCGCTGCGATCGCCATCGGCGCGGCGGCCACGCGGGCCGCCTGCCCGACGCCGGTCAGACTTCCTTCGACTCGATCCACTTCATCATCTTCCGCAGGCTGCGGCCGGTCTCGGTGAGCTTGTGCTCCCGCTCGCGCCGGCGGGTGGCCTTGAACATCGCCGCCCCGGCCCGGTTCTCCAGGATCCAGTCGCGGGCGAACTGCCCGGAGCGGATCTCCTCGAGGATCTTCTTCATCTCCGCCCGGGTCTCGGCGGTGATGATCCGCTTGCCGCGGGTGTAGTCGCCGTACTCGGCCGTGTTCGACACGCTGTACCGCATGTACTCGAGGCCCCCCTGGTAGAGCAGGTCCACGATCAGCTTCATCTCATGGAGGCACTCGAAATAGGCCATCTCCGGCTGGTAGCCCGCCTCGACGAGGGTGTCGAAGCCGGCTTTGATCAGCTCCGACACGCCGCCGCAGAGCACCGCCTGCTCGCCGAACAGGTCGGTCTCCGTCTCCTCGGCGATCGTGGTCTCGATGACGCCGCCGCGGGTGCCGCCGATCCCCTTGGCGTAGGCCAGCCCGATCCGCTTCGTGTCCGCCGAGGCGTTCGGCCCGAGGGCGATCAGGCAGGGCACGCCGCCCCCCTTGACGTACTCACTGCGCACGAGGTGCCCGGGGCCCTTGGGCGCGACGAGGAGGATGTCGTGTCCCGGCGGCGGCTCAACCTGGCCGAAGTGGAAGTTGAAGCCGTGGCTCGCCATGAGCACGGCCCCCTTCTTGAGGTTCGGGCGAATGGCCGTCCGGTAGACGTCGCCCTGCAGTTCGTCGGGGAGGAGGATGTTGACGACGTCGGCCTGCTTGACCGCGTCCTCGACCGACATCGGCTCGAAGCCATGGCTCTTGGCGAGATCGTAGTTGGCGCCGCCCGGCCGCTGGGCCACGACCACCTTGAGGCCGCTGTCGCGCAGGTTTTGCGCCTGGGCATGCCCCTGGCTGCCGTAGCCGATGATGGCGATCGTCTTGCCGGCGAGGGCCCCGAGATCGGCGTCGTAATGGATCGTTGCTGGCACGTCTGGCTCCTGTGTGCGTGTCGTTCTTCAGGCTGCGGGAAGGTCTCGTCGGACCGTCGGAGCGGGCTCCCGCGGGCCGCCCCCGTTGGTTCGTTCAGGCCAGCGATTCGCCGGCCGGGGCCGCGTCGGCCGGCCGGCCGCCATCGGCCGCCTCGGTGACCTCGCGGGTCAGCGGGCTGCCGCGAACCATGGCGATCCGGCCCGTGCGCACCAGTTCGAGGATCCCGCGCGGCCGCATGAGTTCGATGAAGCCCTCGAGCTTCTTTTCGGTGCCGGAAATCTCCACGATCACGCAGTCGGCGGCGACGTCGACGATCCGGCCGCGGAAAATCTCGGCCAGTTCCTTGACCTCGGTCCGCGTCGGGCCGGCAGTGGCCGCCACCTTGATGAGCATCAGGTCCCGCTCCACGTAGTTGCGGGAACTGATGTCTTCGACGCGGACGACCGTGACGATCTTTTCCAGTTGGCGGCGGACCTGGTCGAGAACGCGGTCGTCTCCGCGGAGCACGAACGTCATCCGCGAAAACCGCCGGTCCTCGGTTTCGCCGACGGCGAGACTGTCGATGTTGTAGCCCCGGGAAGCGAGCATTCCCGAGACGTGGGCCAGCACGCCGGGGACGTTCTGGACCGTGGCGGAGAGAACGTGGCGCATGGAGTCGAGGCACCTGACCTGCGGAAAACCCGGGAATTTACCGGCCGGAGTCTAGTTCGTGCGGCGCGACGTTTTCAAGGCATGTGCCGGGAAAGCGGGCCGCAAACCGTTTTTCTGCCCGGGCGCCGGTGGGGCAGCGTTGACACGGCTGGAAAAAAGCCGATAGTCTGCGGTGTTCCCGTCTGACCGACCCCTTCCCCTCCCGAGAGAGTTCGCGAACGTGTCGAATGTCCTGGCCCAAGAACTGATCGAAGCAGGCGTCCATTTCGGCCACCGGGCCAGCCGCTGGAACCCGAAGATGCGGCCCTACATCCACGGCCGCCGCAACCTGATCCACATCATCGACGTCCGCGAGACGATCCGCGGCCTGCTCCGGGCCCGCAAGTATCTCAAACAGGTCGCCTCCACCGGCAGCCTCGTGCTCTTCGTGGGCACGAAGCGGCAGGGCGCCGAGGCGGTGGCCCGCGAGGCGGCCCGCTGTGGCATGCCCTATGTCAGCGACCGTTGGCTCGGCGGCACGCTCACCAACTTCCGCACGATCCGCAACCGGCTGGCCCGGCTCGAGGAGCTGGAGACGCTGATTCCGTCGGAGGCGTTCGGCAAATACTCCAAGAAGATGCAGTCGTCGCTGCGACGGGAGCATCGGAAGATGCTCCGCAACCTCGGCGGCATCCGCACGCTCTCGCGGCTCCCCGAGTGCCTGGTGGTGTTCGATCCCAAGAAGGAGAAGAACGCCGTCAACGAGGCGCGGAAGATGGGGATCGCGACGGTCGCCCTGATCGACACCGACTGCGACCCCGACCTGATCGACCTGCCGATCCCCGGCAACGACGACTCGATCCGTTCGATCGAGCTCGTGGCCGCCCGGCTCGCCGACGCGATCGTCGAAGGGAAGGCAGCCACGGCCGTCGAGTCCCAAGCAGCCTCCGAGGGCGCCGAGGCGGCCGAAGGGGGCGAGGCGGGCAAGCAGCGGCCGAAGCCGCGGCCGATGGTCGCCAAGCGGTCCGTTCCCAAGCCGAAGGCCTGACGTGGCGCAGGCTCCCGCCGGGGGGCCGCCATTCGTCCCGTCGGCAGGCGCGGCCGGTGCCGGTGGACCGCATACGTTCGTTCGTCCATCCCGTTTTTCAGGAGATCGTTCCCATGGCTGAGATCACCGCCGGCGCCGTGATGGCGCTCCGTGAGAAGACCGGGCTGCCGATGATGGAGTGCAAGAAGGCGCTCCAGGAGTGCGGCGGCGACACCGCCCAGGCCGTCGACTGGCTGCGGAAGCAGGGGATCAAGACGCAGTCGATGCGGGCCGACCGCGAGACCTCCTGCGGCCGCCTCGCCGTCTACACCGACCCGGCCAAGGGCGTGGGCGCCGTCATCGAGATCAAGTGCGAGAGCCCGCCGGTGGCCGGCAGCCCCGACTTCAAGGAGTTCGCCACCGAGATCGCCAAGACGCTCGCGCTCGGGCCGGGCGCCGCCACGCCGGCAGACCTCCTCGCCCAGAAGAGCGCCTCCCATCCGGGCCGGACACTCAACGAGATCAAGGACGACCTTTTCAACCGGATGCGGGAGGTCTTCGACCTGTCGCGAATCGAGCGGATCGACGCGCCGTGCGGCGGCTACGCCCACCATGACGGCTCCAAGGCGGCGCTCGTCGAGATCGCCGGCAACGTCAGCGCGGCCAGCGCCGGCGAGGTGGCCAAGGACGTGGCGATGCACGTCGTCGCCCTCGCCCCGGCGGCGATCCGCAAGGAGGACCTCGACCCGGCGGTGGTGGACAAGGAGCGCGAGATCCTCACCGAGGCCGCCCGCAAGGAAGGCAAGCCGGAGAACATCATCGCCAAGATGATCGAGGGTCGGCTGCGCAACTTCTTCAGCCAGTGCGTTCTCCTCGAGCAGCCGTTCGTCAAGGACGACAAGCAGACGGTCGGCCAGCTGGCGAAGTCCGCCGGGCTGGAGATCAAACGGGTCGTGAACTGGAAGCTCGGCGGCTGAGCCGCTCCGCCCGGCGATTCGCCATGCCCTCCGCACCCTACGGCCGCGTCCTCCTCAAGCTCTCCGGCGAGAGCTTCGCCCGCCCTGGCGAGCGCGGCATCTCCATGGAGGAGGTGGTGCAGATCGCCCGCCAGACCGTGCGGGCGGTGGCCGGCGGCCTCGAACTGGCGATCGTCATCGGCGGGGGCAACATTCTGCGCGGCGGCTCGTTCACCGCCGGCAACATGGCGATCCAGCAGGCCACTGCCCACTACATGGGGATGCTGGCGACGGTCATCAACGGCCTCGCCCTCCAGGACGCGATCGAGAGCCTCGGCACGCAGACCCGGCTGATGACGGCGATCCGCATGGACGGCGTCGCCGAGCCCTACATCCGGCGCCGGGCCCGGCGCCACCTGGAGAAGGGGCGGATCGTGATCCTCGCCGCCGGCACCGGCAGCCCGTTCGTGACCACCGACACCGCGGCCGCGCAGCGGTCGCTGGAGCTCGGCGCCGACATCCTCATGAAGGCCACGCGGGTGGACGGCGTCTACTCCGACGATCCCGAAAAGAACCCGCACGCCGTGCTCTATCGGGAGCTCACCTACCAGCAGGTCCGCGAGCAGAACCTGAAGGTCATGGACGCCACGGCGATCTCGCAGTGCATGGAGCATGGCATGCCGATCCTCGTGTTCAACTACCGGCGCGACGGCAACATCGAGCGGGCCGTGGCCGGCGAGCGGATCGGCACGCTCATCGGCCGGCGCTGGCCGGAGGACGCCGCCGGCTGACGCCGGCCCGCCCGCCGCTTGCCCGAAGGCGGCGCGGCCTGCCACAATTCGGGCGTGGATTGCCCCACCGCGGTCAGCCATTGGCCGCCGACTTTTCCCGAGGAGCCGCACGACATGCCGGTGGACGACATCCTGCTCGACGCCGAGGAACGGATGGAGAAGGCCGTCGAGGTGCTGCGGCACGCGCTGGGCGGCATCCGCACCGGCCGGGCCAACCCCGGCCTCGTCGATTCTCTGCGCGTCGAGGTCTACGGCTCCCCCACGCCGCTCAAGGCGCTGGCCAGCGTCGGCGCCCCGGAGCCGAACCAAATCGTCGTCCGCCCCTTCGACCCCGGCACGATCAAGGACATCGAGAAGGCGATCCAGGCGGCCGATCTGGGCTTCAACCCGCAGAGCGACGGCCGCGTGATCCGGATCACCGTGCCGGCCCTGTCGACCGACGTGCGCCGGAAGATGACGGCCCGCATCAAGGACCTCTCCGAGGAGGCCCGCGTCGCCATCCGCAACGTGCGGCGCGACGCCAACAAGGCCGCCGACGGCGAGCAGACCGGGGGCGACCTCACCGAGGACGACTGCGAGCGCTGCAAGGAGGAGGTGCAGGAGCTCACCAAGCAGTTCGAGACGAAGGTCGGCGACCTGGCGCGGACGAAGGAATCCGAGGTCATGGAGCAGTGACAAGCTCGGCCCGCGCCGCGGCGGCGGCACGCGGCGGCCGACGGGCCGGGAGCGCGGGATGATCGAAGTCGTCGATCTCGTGAAGCACTACCGGGCCGCCGACGGCAGCGTCGTGCGGGCCGTGGACGGCGTCTCGTTCGCCGTCGCGGCGGGGGAGATGGTCGGGCTGCTGGGGGCCAACGGCGCCGGCAAGACGACCACGATGCGCATCCTGGCGACACTCCTCAGGCCCACGTCGGGCACGGCCCGCATCGCCGGCCACGACGTGCGGACAGACCCCATCGGCGTGCGCCGCGCCCTCGGCTACGTCTCGGCCACGACCGGCGTCGCCGACCGGCTCACGCCCCGGGAGATGCTCGTCTCCTGCGGCCAGCTCCACGGCGTCACCGCGACGGACCTCCCCGGCCGCGTCGAGAAGCTCCTCGACGTGCTCGGGCTCCAGGCGTGTGCCGACCGTCCCTGCGGCCGGCTCTCCACCGGACAGCGGCAGCGGGTGTCGCTGGGCCGGGCGCTGGTCCACGATCCTCCCGCGCTCGTCCTCGACGAGCCGACCAACGCCCTCGACGTCGTCGGCTCCCGGGCCCTGCTCGACCTGCTCGACGGGCTCCGCGACCAGGGGCGGGCGATCCTCGTCTCCACCCACCGGCTCCACGAAACCGAGCGCCGCTGTGACCGGTTCGTGATCGTGCACGACGGCCGAGTCGTCGTCGCGGGGACGCGGGCGGAGCTCGCCGACGGCCGGCCGGGCGGCCTCGAGGAGGCATTCTTCGCGGCCCTCGGACCGGCCGCAACGGGCGCTGGTGGGACATGAAAGGACTCAGTGCCGCCGACCGGCGTCGGGCCGCCTGGGCGATCGCCCGGCGCGACCTGCTGGAGTTCGTCCGCGACCGGCGCACGCTGATCATCACGCTGCTGATGCCGATGGTGATGTATCCGGTGCTCGCGCTGTCCAGCATGCTCGGCGTCCGCGGTGCACTCTCCGACATCGACACCCGCCAGTCGCAGGGCACGCTCCGCATCCTGCTCGTGGGCGCGGACGCGGAGGCGTTCGCCGCACGGCTGCGGGCGATCGCAGTCGACCCGGGCCGCATCGGCCGCGACGACTGGCCGGCGAAGCTCGACCTCGAGGTGGTGGGGCCGAATCTCGACACGGCCGAACGCGTGGCCGCGCTCCAGGCATCGTCCGCCGACCTGCTCATCGAGATTCCCGCCGCTGCCTGCGCCACGCTCGACGGCGACGGCACGCTGCGGCTCGTCCCGCAGCCGGCGCCGAACCGTGCGTTCGACCGGATCAAGCGGCTCCACTTCGCGGCCGTGGTCCGCAGCATCGCCGAGGATGCCCGGCAGCGCAGGATGCGCGCCGCCGGCCTGCCGGTCACGACGCTCGTGCCGCTGCAGGCGGAGTTTTCCGAGCCGCTCGAGCCGCCGGTTCGGCAGGCGACGCGGGAGATGTTCCCGATCATCGCCGGCGCCGTGCTCATGCTGCTCGCGCTGCTCACCGCCACCGGGGCGTTCTACCCGGCGATCGACGCCATCGCCGGAGAGAAGGAACGCGGTACGGTCGAGACCCTCCTCATCGCTCCCTGCGGCGTGGACGACATCGTCCGCGGCAAGTTCCTCGCGGTCTGCGCGGTGACGCTTGCCACCCTGCTGATGAACGCCGTGTCGATCGCCCTCACGGCCAGCGTCCTCCTCCGGCAGCTGCCGGCCGAACAGCGAATGGTCATCGGACCCGGCAGGTTGGCGCTGGCCGTGGCCGTGGCCGGCGGCGCCTTCGTCGGCCTGGCCGCGGTGGCGGCGGCCCTGAGCCTCGCCGTCACCGCGGCGGCGAAGAGCGTCAAGGAGGCGCAGAACACGCTCACGCCGGTCATCCTCCTCGTCAGCGGCCTGGCAGGGGCGGCGCTGCTTCCCTGGCAGGAGGCGCCGCGCCTGCTCGCCGCCGTTCCCTTCGCAGGACAGATCGCCGTCGCCAAGGCGGCCGTCGAGCCGCAGCGGGCACCGGGCCTGGTGCTGGAAATGCTCGGGCTGTCGCTCCTCTCCTCGGCTGCGCTGACCTGGATCCTGCTCCGGGCCACCGCCATGACGCTCGGCGACGAAGACCTGCTGTTTCGCGGGCCCGACACGGCCTCCGGCCCGCTCAGCCGCCCCCCGCGCCGGCCGCGCCCCTCCGTCTTGCAGGCCGTGGCCTGCGTCGCGGTCGGCGTCGCCCTCATCTGGTACGCGCAGGGCTTGGCCGGCGACAACCTCGCCGTCGCCATTCCGGTGCAGCAGGTCGTCACGCTGCTCGCGCCGCTCGTCGCGTTCACATGGTGGCAGCGGATCGCGGCCGTGCCGACGTTCGCGTTGCGGCTGCCCGCCACCGGGGGCGCGGTGCGGTCACTCCCCTGCCTGGCCGGCGCCGCTCTGGCCGGCGCGGGACTGTTCGCGACCGGGGCGATCGCCTTTCTCGCGATCCGCGGCACCGAGGCATCGCCCGAGGCGCGGCACCTCGCGGAACGGCTGCTGGGACTGTTTCGCGGCCGGTCGTGGTGGGTCGGCTGGATGCTCATCGCCCTCGTGCCGGCGATCTGCGAGGAGCTGTTCTTCCGCGGCTTCGTGCTGGCTGGCTTCGCCGGTGATCGGCCGGGCCGCGGTCGGGCCGTGGCGGCAGCGTGCGGGCAGGCGGCCTGCTTCGCCGCCTTCCATCTCCTCCCCGAGCGGATGCCGCAGACCTTCGCGCTCGGCCTCCTGCTCGGCTGGATGGTGCTGCGCACTGGCAGCCTGCTTCCCGCCATCGTCGGCCACTGCGCGCACAACTCGGTGCCCGTGCTGCTCCTGGCCCTCGCCGACGACGAGGCCGTGACGAGCGGCGCCGGCGTGCCGCCCGGCCTGCTCCGACCGGAGATCGTGGCCGGGGCGGCGGCGGCGCTGGCCTGCGGCGTGGCCGGCTTCCTGGCGACGAGCCGGTCCCGACCGGAGCCCGATGGCGATCAGTACCAGGCGCCGGCGCGGACGGCGAACGTGTCGGTGGGGCTGAGCCAGGGCGTGTCCGACAGGTAGTACTCGACCTGCCGGCCGGTCACCCAGCCGGCCTCGACCCGCCACGACATGCCGAGGTCGGCGGGCCGCCGCTCCCAGCCCACGAGCAGCCGGTAGTCGCGAATGACGATGATCTGGTCGCGGCCGGTGTTCGATTCCATCGCCCACTGGTTGCCGCCGAACTCCGCGGCGAGGTACAGCCAGTGGCTGGCCTGCGGCCGTTCGGCGATCCGCCATGCCAGCCGCGGCCGCGGAAAGATGAGCTCGAACCGCCGGTCGTCGGCCGGCGTCCAGAGCAGGCCGCCGGCGGGGAGGAAGTCGACGTCGTAGCGGTCGAGGTAGATGACGCCGGCGACCACGCGCAGGTTTTCGTGTGCCTCCCAGGCACCGAAGCCGTGGCCCGTGATCCGCAGGGCCTGCGATGAGTCGTTGCGGAAATCGGCGTACCAGCCAGGCGCGACTGCGAGATCGACGCCGAACCGGTCGCCGATCTTCCGCAGCCAGCGTGCCTGTACGTAGCCGTCGTAGAGGCCAGCCGGGATGTCGCTGCCTACGGCGGGATCGGTGGCCGTGCCGCCGAACCCGGCGGTCACGATGAGCGGGGATTCGATCGTCGGCGCCGGCATGCCGAGCGTCACCGACGTCTCCAGCACCGTCAGTCCGAGCCCGTCGGCCCCGAGCTTCGGCAGTTCGGTCGCGGTGAAGATCGCCTGCTGGAGCATCCCCGGCTTGGCGCCCGGGGGCAGCTTGCGGCCGGTGGGGGGCTCGAACTCCTGTCGCGGTTGCCCCGGCGGCGCCAGGTCGTCGGGAAGCAACGGCTCGGAGAGGTCCTGCGGGTCGCCGAGCGCCGCCAGGCGGATCCGCGGCAGGAATCCCTGCTCGACCGGCGGCAGCGGGCGGATCTCGGGGCGGACGTCGGGAAGTGCGGCGGAGGGGGCCGGCAGCGGCTCGTCCGCGGCCGCGGCTGCACACAGGACCGCTGCCACAAGGATTGGGAGCGCCCGCGTGTCCATCGCGCGACGCTCCTGTCAGTAGCCGAGGCCGAGCCGGAACATCATCGTGTCGGGCAGGTCCTGATACTGCGGCGGGCCGTCCACGTAGAACAGCTGCCGGGCGAAGACGTAGCCGATCTCGAGGTTGCCGTTCAGGCCGCGCGGCCCGTTGGGCACGAACTCGGCGCCCAGGCAGATGCGGACGTCGTTGTAGTCGAACGGCGAGATGCCGTTGTAGGCCGGCGTGTTGCGCCGGAACGTCCAGGCGCCGCCGCCGTATTCGCCCGACGCGTAGCCCCACCATGTGTGGCGGCTGGTGTTGGCGAACCGGATCGACGCCTTCGGGGCGGGGAAGAAAATGTCGTATCGCTGGTTCGCGTCCGGCGTCCAGGTGAGGCCGATGGCGGGGAGGAGCTTCACGAGGTTGCGGTCGAGATAGATGATGCCCGCCTTGCCTTGCATCGTCGGGGTGAGCTGGAGCGTGCCGATCGCCCGACCCATGATGCGCCAGCTCTGCCAGACGAGGACGTCCCAGTTGGTGTAGATCCCCACCCGGACGCCGAGTTCGGCGCCGAACAGCGGCGTGAACCGCGGGTTCCAGGCGGTGTCGAGGAAGACGTCATAGGTGCTCGACGGCAGGTCGGCGAGCATGGTCGCGCTGGTTTCCGGCCCGTCCCAGAGCTGGAGCCCGAATCCGGGCGTGATCAACAGCGGCGCGTGGTTGAGGTTCGCCGGGGAATTGTGGAAGAACGGCAGTGCGAACGTGGCGGTGGTGTCGAGCTCGTTGACACCGAGCCGCGTCCCGCTGCCGTCGCCGAGCAGGTAAGCCCAGCTCCCCCGGGCTCCCTGGTAGACGTGCATCGTCTGCGCGTAGGTTTCCTGGAGCGTGCTCCCCTGGGCGGGATAGCCGGCGGGGAACAGGGATGCGGGGGGCTGGCCCGGGGGCGGGGCAAGTCCCGGCGCGGCGGGCGAGTATCCCGGATAGCCGGGCTGACCGCTGATGGCAGACGGCGCCCAGGTGGATGGAGGCGGGCCAGCGGTCATGCCGGGAAACGGCGGCGCGCCCGGGGGCGAGTAGGGGGCCCAGCCACTGGGCGGCGGACCGACCGGAGCCTGCGCGAGCCGGTCGAGCGACGAGGCGGCCGGCGGCGGCAGCTGCACCGTCTGCGCCGCCGCGTCGCCGGCGAGGCCGACGAGCGATGCGACGAGCAGGAGCAGCGCTGAGCGTCGGACTCGCATCGGGAGATGGCTACAGATGGGCACGACCAGACCTCGGCTGCGGCCCGGGCGTGGGGCCGGTCTTTCGGGGCGTGGGGGGTACCGCGCCGCCGGCGGCAGGGTCAAGGCCGGGCGGCAGCCACGCACCGGGGAGAAAGTGCCCTGAATGCCGCCCTGACCGGCCTTTCCCAAACGACCGGCATCGGAATCGACATCGCCCTCGGAGGCATGCCGTTTGAGGAGGCGGCAATCGGGAGGGCGAGTCTGTACGAGTTTGCGGCCGGGGTATCCCTCCGCACCGCCGCGACGGTGGATCTGGCGGTCGATGCCGCCCGCTCGTGCCCGCCGCACCATCCCGCCGCCCTACGGCCGCGCGGCCGGCTCGGGACCGACGTCGAGCGCGACGAGCGTCCGGTCGTCGCGCAGATAGAGCCGGCCACCGGCCAGGGCCGGCAGCGCCCGCAGCGTGCCCGCAAGCGGCCGCGCCCGGGCGAGAATCTCGGGGCCCTTGCCCCCGTCGCGAAACAGCACCACCTCGCCGTCGGTCTTCACGGCCGGGAACGAGCCGCCAGCATGGATCAGCGTGCAGGAGCCGAATCGATGTCGGAAGCGGATTCTGCGAACACGGCAAACACTTCGCCGTTCAACGACAGCGCAATCCGCTCCCGTCCCAGGTTTTCGCTCACGCGGCCGGCCTGGCCGAGCGTTCGCGGCCGGATCTTCGCGAGCTGCTCGTGGGCCTCGGCGCGGAGGTGCTGCACGCCGCCGTAGTCGAAGCCCTCGGGGATCGGCCGGCTCGCATGCCGCCGCTGCCGCTCGATCCGCTCGCGGTCGAGCGTGGTCCGGAGTTGGTCGGGCGGGCAGCAGTCGTATTCGTCGGCGTAGCCGGAGCACATGATCGCCGCATCCAGCCCGACCAGCCCTGGCTGTTGCTCCTCATGATCCGCTCCGCTCGGCCGACCCAGGGCCGGCGAAGGTGCCACGCACCGCCCCCGAACGCCTGCATCTTGCCCAGATTTGGTGGCTGTCACCTTTATCCACCTTTATCCGCGTGCATTGATGTAGCGACAGTTCATGAAGTCTGGCCATGCGGCCTTGAACGCTTGAAACTGTGCATCGGTGCAGGCGGGCCCGTTGTGGACGAGCAGACCCATGTCGCCGACCGCGAACGTGTGGGCGTTTGCAACGGTCAGCGTGTAGACGGTCTGCTCGCGGGAGTCCGTGGTGACGGCAGCCACGACCGCCGTGGAGCCGTCGGCAAGCAGCAGGGTGTCGCCGGCGCGGACGTGGATCGCCGCCACCCAGCGGCCGTCCTCGGTCAATCGCGGACAGTTCGTCGGGCGACTCTCGAAAGCCGTCACGCGCATCTATAGCCGACTTGCAATCACCTTCCGTTCCTGGCGGCTCCTGCGACGCACCCAGGCAGATGCTCTCTGCGCGGGAATGGGGCCTGCATCAGTCCTCGTCCTCGTGCAGGCTATCGAGAAACTCGGTGAACGAGTTGGCGACGAAGTGACAGTTGTCCCACATGGTGACCGGCGTTCCGTCCTCGTACGTACCGCCACCCGTACACTCCAATTCGTGATCCCAGTAATAGATGCAGCCGGTGTGCTCGCCGGACACGCAGAGGCAGATCTTGTTACCTCCGCCGTCGTCGCCTATGGGTATGAGTTCTTTTGGCATACGCGGAGTTTCCATGCGCTTATAGGTGCGAAATTGGCCAGCCAGATTCAGATTGACCGAGAGCCCTGTCTCCTTTTCCGGCTTTGTGTAAATGGCAAAAAACTCTTGAACAGCGCTGCCCGTCAGTTCAGTGCCATCGCTGTAGTCAAACCATCGTGGACTCGGCTTTCCGCCGTTGTGCTTTAGCAAAAACTCGCGGTAGTCAGCAGGCAGCAGGACTTTGTTTTCCTGTTCAAACGCCGCGACATCGGCCTCCGTCAGTACGGGAAATCGGGGGTCGTTCCATTTGACGGTGGCCATGATGAGTGTCCTTGTGTTGGTTTAACCTGGGGTGAAGGAAAAGCGAACTATCCGGCAACGCGCCGGTCACGGCAAGGCGTGTCAGGGGAACTGCGCAGGATCTTGGGCCAAAAACCGCAGCATGGCTCTGAAGATCGCGGCACCGCCAGTATGACCTAAATTGTCATGGACGTCTCTCCTCACCAGAATCATTGTGCCCAGTTCCTCAGTGTGATGCCATACCCATTCAGCTTCCAATGCTGCCCTGCCGAGGCCGGATTCCTTCCACGCTTTATCGATGTCGCGTTGCGATTTTTTCGCCCAAACCATGCCTTTGAGCGTTGCTTTGGGGTGGTCATAAATCCATTTCGTAAAGTCGGGGAAGCCACCTTGCTTGAAGGGGACTTCATACTCTTTGCCGGCCTCAGTCGTAACTTTGAGAAAGCCGCCGTTGGCGAAGGCGTCTGCGGCCATCCTCACCTCATTCCTGCCGATTGTGTAAACCAAGTAGCGTTGGCCGTCGGGCCCATTGATGTAGCGACAGTTCATGAAGTCTGGCCATGCGGCCTTGAACGCTTGAAACTGTGCATCGGTGCAGGCGGGCCCGTTGTGGACGAGCAGACCCATGTCGCCGACCGCGAACGTGTGTGCGTTTGCAACGGTCAGCGTGTAGACGGTCTGCTCGCGGTAGTCCGTGGAGACGGCAGCCACGACCGCCGTGCAGCCGTCGGCAAGCAGCAGGGTGTCGCCGGCGCGGACGTGGATCGCCGCCACCCAGCGGCCGTCCTCGGTCAGTCCCTGCTCGTCCGCCGGCAGGTCGGCCACAGCCGGCCGGGCGCCGAGGTCGGCGCCGGCGACGACCCAGACGGGATGCTGATCCGTCGCGAGCACGGAGCCCGTGCCCAGTTCAAGCCGCACCATCGTGCCCATCCACGGAATCGCGTGCGCGGCCACGACTTCATCGAGGAACCAGCGGTTTTCCGCCGTGTCATATGCCCAGACCCGGGTGCCCGGTCCGATGTCGCGAATGGGGCGGCTGCCTGATTCGGTGAGCACGGGCGTTTCCCCATCGAAACACCCCTGGCGAAACACCCTGCACACGGCGGTGTCGGCGACGTTCGAGACCCACGAGCCGACCCGGATCCGGAAGCGGCCGAGCGTCGAGGCGGCCGCCCGACCGACGATCGGGATCGCGCCGATGATCGCCGACATGTCGCCCTGGGCGAGATCGTGCATGGTGATCACCAGGTCGGCGCCGGTGCTCACGAATGCCACGCTGCGATAGTACATCTTGGTGTACTCCTCCGCGGCATCCGCAGCGGCGGTGTAGGAGGCCGTGAGAAGCTTCTTATATTCGCTGAGGTAGAAAGCCGCACTCTTGGGGTCATTCGTCAGACTAAATCGTGTCATTACCGCATTTATGAGACCACCCCTGAGGGTGTGATCGTCCGAAAGCGAGTCCAGCTCCTTGGAGAGAAGTTGCCCCGCCGTGGCAGGACTAACGCCGGAGTGAATCGTAATCGTCAGTCGGTTGGGTCCACCCGTGTAGCGCGGCGGGGCAGATGAGTTCACCACTACGTCGCCGGAACCCACAATCGGTAGGTTGCTCCACCATCCCTGGCGCAAATTGGCGACGAGGATTTGATGGTCGTAGTTCCGTGTGGCAGTCTGCTGCGACAGGAACGTTTCGAGCAGAAACTGCCCGTATCCGCCCGTATAGGCGCGGTAGTATGAGAGCATCGCATGGCCATGACCGTCATCGGCTGTGGTCCCAGGGAACACCCGTTTGGTGTCTACAATTCGCGTTTGCCAGCGATCATCGTCCGCATACGGGTCCGGATTGGCTGCGGAAGCCGTAAGCGAGGCCAAGGCCGTAGGTCCAGCGTCTGTCGAATCATCAGCGATCAGCGACGCATTGGTCGCGGTGGACGAGAAGGCGGCGTCGTTCAAGTAGTCCTGCATTCCGTACGCCTTGTGGAAGTAGGCGTAGTACAAGAAGCCGCGACTCGAGCCGGACAACAGGCGGCTATGGGAGTCGTAGGAGGTCGCGATGGTCGTGGGAATCAGGTCATCGATATCGGGATCGAACTGCAGCGCACCGTCGCTCGACGTCTGGGCGGATCGACCGTAGTAGATGTCGAGGAACCCATCCGCAGAGCCGCCCGTTTTCAACGTCGCCTGCCGCGGGCCGGCGGCGTTGGACATCATGACTGTCGTGGCTGCGGGGCTCAGATTGGTCGTCGCAAAGCGGAACCGGGCCGTTTCCGGAATGTCGCTGGACGGGGTGTCAACGGCACCCGCGAGCAGCAGGCTCTGCGCCCGCATGTCAATCTCGGCGAATCGGCTCGTGAAACCGTCCAGTCCAATGACTCGCGCGTTCGTGGCCAACGACGCGATGATGTCGAAGGAGAATGACGGCACGGGGGTCAAGGCCTCGACCCAGATATCGACATCCAGGGCGGCAAGGAACTCGAACGCCCCGGGCGCACCCACCACGCCCAACAAGGCGCCAGGTGAGTTCACTCGCACGTCGTAAGCCGGGTCATCGGCGTCACGATGAACGTAGAGCAGGGAGCCGTCCTCACGAAACAGGCGGACCGCTCGCGGATCCGACAGCACGATCTGGTAGGTGAAGAGCCCGGCCGGTAATCCCAGCGGTAGGCGTTTCAGTGTCACACGCATCAGGTCGTCGTCGATGTTCGGCGCGACGCCCATGACGTCCAAAGCCTCGTCATCAGCGGCGTCATCGTCCGGAACCAAAGCGGCGGCGTCGAAGTCGTTGTTCGTCAGGACAATGAACTCATTCGGATCCCGTCGGTTTTCTTGGAGTTCCGGGATGGGCTGCCCATGAAAGTCGCCCGTGCGATGGGCAACGAGGTTGGTGGCCACCGCCGTTGCGCGGACGGTATCGCCGGATGCCGGACTGCCGCCCGTGGGCGTGAGCGTGAAGGCGATGTCAGCCATGCTCGCACTCGGCGCGAAGGCTTCGATCCAGTAGGTCTGCACGGCACCGCCGGCGATCGTGGTGCCCGCTGCGGGAATCGCCGTGCCGCCCGTCTGCGCCG